>JBEION010000134.1:0-3527 GCA_040377565.1 Candidatus Nanopelagicales bacterium
ATATGTACAAATCGCTCTGGGCAATCAATACGACTTGGTGAATATCGGGAAACATGAAATTCCTCAGTAAAACAAGGGGTTTCCCCACGTAAGTATTGTCACAAACTGACAAATTCGGTATCGACGAAGGCATCAACCCAAATAGACTTCGAAGGTTAATAATGCCTGAACTAAAGGAAAGGCAATGCTGAATGTCGCTAGTTGAAGCCACGAAATCAGAAGCTGTCGTTGGGCGTACCCTGCGACAGTTGGCTTGGGCTCGACTACGTAAAGATCGCGTTGCTGTTGCCAGCATGTTCGTGTTGGCACTGATTGTTTTTATTGCAGTTTTTGGCCCACTGATTTCCAGGTGGATCGGCGTTAATCCTTATGACTTCAATACTGATCTATTAAGTGATGCCGGTAGCTTGCCACTTGGCCCGTTTGGTGGCGTTTCATGGGATCATCCCCTTGGCGTTGAACCATTAACTGGTCGAGATATTCTTGCCAGACTTCTCTATGGTTCGCGAATCTCACTCTTCATTGCGCTTTCCGCGACAATTATCACGGTTGTGGTTGGAACCATAGTGGGAATTGTTGCTGGTTACTCACGTGGCAAAACTGACACCGTGCTGAGCCGATTCATGGACATAACTTTGGCTTTCCCATTGCTATTGGTAATCATTGCGATGTCACCAGTTTTAGAACAACGCTTGCAAGCTTGGGGACTACCAGCGGGAAATCCCTCTCGAATTACAACTTTGATTTTGGTACTTAGTGTTTTTGGTTGGCCATATCTTGCCCGCTTAATTCGTGGTCAGGTACTTTCGTTACGCGAACGTGAATTTGTCGAGGCAGCAGTGTCTATCGGATCGAGTAAGCGACGAATTTTGTTTCGTGAACTACTTCCAAATCTCTGGGCACCAATTTTGGTTTATGCCACGATTGCGATGCCGGGATTAATTGGCGCAGAGGCAGCACTTGCCTATCTTGGAATTTCAGTAATTCCACCGACTCCAACTTGGGGATCTATGTTGCAAGAATCGGTTGGCTATTTCACGGTTGATCCGTTTTACTTTTTTGTTCCGCTTTCCATGTTGTTAGCTGCAGTGCTGTCGTTCAACTTACTGGGAGATGCACTGCGTGACGCCTTAGATCCAAAGGCAGATCGAAACTAAGTTTTTCAGTTTCTCGAGAACTGAAAAAAATCAAGACCTCAACCGGGGGATTGATAAAAAGTGATTCACCCGAATCACGACCTAAAGATGTGGTCAACCCACATCTCAATGGAGGAAATATGAAGAAGTCGACAAGCATCCGCTTCGGCGTTGGTGCAGTGTCGCTGGCTCTTTTGCTAACCGCATGCGGTGGCGGAAGTGAAACAGCGACCGGAGAAGGTTCGAAAGGCGGAACTCTCTACATCCTTACAGAAGCAGAGCAGATCTTGCACTTAGATCCACAGCGCAACTACACAGGTGAAGATCTAGCTTTTGCTAGCGCTTACCTAAACCGCACCCTTACTCAGTACACAATTAGTAAGGACAACAATGAAGCCAGCCAGCTAGTTGCAGACGCAGCTACTGATACTGGTACCACACCTGATGGCGGTCTAACTTGGGAGTTCACTCTTAAGGACGGCATGAAGTGGGAAGACGGCAAGGATGTAACTTGTGAAGATTTCAAGTACGGCATCTCTCGCACCTTCGCTACTGACATCATCACTGATGGTCCTGCTTACGCAATGTCAATGCTTAATGTCACTGACTACAAGGGTCCATATGTAGATGACGCTGCTGGTCAGGCATCATTTGACGCAGCTGTTGTTTGTGAAGGCAACAAGATTACTTTCAATCTTGCCAAGCCTGCATCTGACTTCAACTACGCAGTTACCTTAAGTGCATTCGCCGCAGTTCGTGAAGATGCTGACACCGGTGAAACTTATGATGACAACGTATTGTCAAACGGTCCATACAAGATCGAGTCCTACGTAAAGAAGGACAAGCTTGTCTTGGTTCGCAACGAAAACTGGGATCCAGCAACGGATACCTTCCGTGGCGCATTCCCAGATCGCATTGAGTACGTATTCGCAGTTCCTGCTGCAGTTATCACAGAACGTTTGATGGCTGATGCTGGCGATGACCAGATGGCAATCTCACCAGACAGTGTTGACTCAGCAAAGCTTGCAGTCGTCTTCTCTGATGCTAAGTATGAAAAGCGTCGCTTCAACGAACTAGATCCATACGTCCGTTACTACGCAATCAACACCAAGAAGGTTCCAAACGTAAAGCATCGCCAAGCAATCCTTGCCGCTGTAAACCGTGACGAACTGCGCACAATTGCTGGTGGCGAGTACGCCGGTGACTATGCAGATGGTGTCGTAAAGCCAAACATCGGTGCTGACTATGCACCAACTGGCTTGTGGGATGGCCTACTAGGCGAAGCAGTTCCAGCAGAAGGTAACCCAGAGTTAGCACTTAAGTTAATTGCTGATTCCGGCGAACCATTCCCTCAGCCATTTGTAATTGACTATGGCCAGAGTGAAACCAATGACAAGGCTGCAGCATCACTTGTTGCTTCTCTTGCAAAGGGTGGCATTGTTGCCACACTTAACCCACTAGAACCAGGCGCTTACTACGGCGTTGTTCTTGATCCAGAAAAGCAGGGCTCAATGTCTGCTGCTGGCTGGGGTCCAGACTGGTCAAATGCATCAACAGTTCTTCCAGAATTGTTTGCTGCAAATGGTGGATTCAACCTTTCGCAGTGGGATGACGAAGCCTTCTTGGCTGAATCAGATGCTGCAAAGGTAATCACCGATCGCGCAGAACAAGCTAAGGCTTGGCAGGCACTAAGCAAGAAGTCCATGGAATTGGGCCTTGCTTTACCTACCCGCTTTGGTAAGGAACAGCGCATTCATGGCTCAAAGGTTAGCGGTGCCTACATTTGGGGACCGTACGGCTCTTGGCCATACGCAGCACTATCAGTTAACTAGTTAACTAACGTTGGCGTCTGCGGGCGAACTTCGGTTTGCCCGCAGACTGCCATCGTAAATTTCAACCCGACACAGAAAGGTAGATGATGTTCCCTTACATCGTGCGACGAGTTTTTGTCATGATTCTTATGTTGACAATCTTGAGCATTATCACTTTCTTGTTGTTCAATGCCGTGCCAACCGATCCGGCGCGATTAACTTGTGGCAAAACTTGCACCCCTGAGATCGTTGCAGCAAATCGAATCAGACTCGGTCTAGATCAGCCTTTATATGTTCAGTATGTGGATTGGATTAAGGGCATTTTTGTCGGTCGTACCTACGGAAGTGGCTCAGCCACATTTGAATGTTCAACCCCATGCTTGGGCTACTCATTCCGCAATGGCGAAGAAGTCACCACCATGATTGTTAACGCACTTCCAGTAACTATGTACTTGGCTCTAGGAGCCTTCACCCTTTGGATGCTCGTTGGAATTTCAGCGGGAATCGTAGCGGCAAAGAATCATGGTAAATGGCAAGACCGAACCATTATGGGCATTTCCTTAATTGGATATTCACTTCC
>JBEION010000063.1:0-5291 GCA_040377565.1 Candidatus Nanopelagicales bacterium
AGCGTCAAACTTTGGCAGCATTTATGTCGGTTAACTCGGATCATGGCGATGACTACGGAACGATTCGAGTTTTGCAACTTCCGCGAAACACCACGATCCCTGGTCCTCGCCAAGTTCAGAACAACTTCGAATCTGACCCAGAAGTAGCTAAGCAACTTTCGTTGTTGCGAAGCGGTGGGTCCGACGTAGTGCTTGGTAACTTGCTTTCATTGCCAGTCGGTGGCGGCTTGCTTTACTTTGAGCCGGTCTATGTTCGTGCCTCGCAAGGTGAAGGTTATCCATTGCTTCGAAAGGTTCTTGTGTCCTTCGGATCCAAGGTTGCCTTTGAAGATGATTTGGAAACGGCACTAAAGAAGGTATTCACTGGACAAACCACAATTCCGGTAGATCCAGCCGATCCTGCAGCGCCAGAGGCTCCAGTAACCACACCTGAGCAAGATCTAGCAAAGGCAATCATCGACGCTAACAAGGCCTACACCGACGGTGTAGCAGCGTTGGCTGCTGGTGACTTTGCTGCTTATGGTGAAGCGCAGGATCGACTTTCTGAGGCGCTAGACCGCGCTACAACCGCTGGTAGTCAGATTGCGGGTGAGAGTCTGGCTCCAACGCCAACTCCATCCCCAGTCGCGACTCCGGCACCATCGCCAAGCCAAGCAACTAGTTAGCGATTTGGTTGGGCTGGAATCCTCGCGTATCCTTGAAAAACCGACGCGGGGTGGAGCAGCTCGGTAGCTCGCTGGGCTCATAACCCAGAGGTCACAGGTTCAAATCCTGTCCCCGCTACTAAAAAGAAAAGACACCTTCGGGTGTCTTTTCTTTTTTGTAGCGGGTCTGTCTCTAATCACTCAAAATCTCAGTGATTTTTTCCGCATCGCGCAAAATCGATCCACCGATCAGAAGAGGTTGGGTGTCATCAAGGTTACGAAGCTGCGTAATGGCCTTCTGGCGCTGGTCCTGCCACTCTTCAAGATCTTCGTGCTCAACATCGCCAGGAGAGTCCTCGGCAATTTCAGCCTGATCGGAGATAACTTCTGCGGTCGCACTCAGCACTCCAGCTAGTGCTGCAGCCAGTAGCGCAGGCAACTGCTGGGAACTGCCAGAAGTTAAAACAAGTTCACGGCAGATGTTGAGAACCGTTCCTGCCGTTGCTTCGGTCATTTCCATTTGTTCAACTACGGCTTTTGCTTCCGCATGATCAATAGCAGGAGACCAAGCTGAACCTGCCAATGCGGATTCAGCATTTGCTTTAATCTCATCTATTTCATTTGCAATAAATTCAGCACGCGCTAACCAGCGACTGGCAACTTTTGGATCAACAGTTCCGTCATTTTCAGTAAGTGCTTTAGCAATTGCATTAAGTAGCGCAGACATGGCAAAGGATTGTTCAATGCCGGCTTTCAAAGCACGATCTTGCGGCGATCCCTTACGCACGAAATAAGACGCGAAAGTTGCAAGTGTTGCACCTAGTAACACACCGAAAAAGCGTTGTTCAATTGTGCTGGCAGTAACGTTCGGGCCAACTACCAGAATCACGGTTACGGCAATCGCAATTGCGCCTTCTTCACCGAGTTTTAACAATCGCGCAGTTACAAAACAGGTAAAGATTGCGAGCATAACCACAACAGAGTTAAAGCCAATTAGCTTCATAGCGGCAAAGGCAACCGTGCCTCCAATAACCACACCAAGAATTTGAAGAAAGCTTTCTTGAATTGAGTCATGAAAAGTGTGGCGAACTGAAACTATGGCGGTAATAGCTGCCGATACACCAGAAACCATTGGAAGATTTGCACCGATGAAGTAAGCCAATGTGCCAGCAATAGTTGTTAGTGTCGCTAGCCGGAAGTATGGGGCATTAATAATGTCGATGAGTGTGACTTTTTCACCCGCTACATTTCGCGGGGTAAAGAAATCCTTTACTTTTGACATGGCTTGCTTTCTGATTGACTCAGTTCCAAGTGTAACGAAGTTACGAATGATGAAATTTACATCAGACTCAGGTGTTGCTTTTATTGACTAAATGACTGCAGGCGTCGCGCAGATTTTGTGTGTCGAGCGACTTCAGTTGCAACATTAACGCCAGCCAGTTTGCCTTCTTGAACTAGTGGAATACCGCCAACCCAGCTGGACCAAACTTGGGCAGGCCCGCCCTGCAACAGACCAGTGACATCGTCGACGAGAGACCCCGCATACTGAATGCCATCCATTTTCCAGATTGCGATATCTGCATTGGCTCCGATCGATAATTGACCGATGTTGCCTTCTCTACCTATCGCCTTGGCGCTACCTCGGGTAGCCAACCACAATGCGTCCATGGCAGTCATAGCTTGAACTGTTCCTTCCCGAAGTCTTGATAAAAGTAATGCGGTCTTAGTTTCCATCCACATGGACTGGTGATCTCCGGCAGTTGCGCCATCACACCCAATTCCAACATTGACTCCCGCATTTAGTAAGTCTCGAACAGGTGTTGGTCCACCAGGTAAACCACCGTCAATCACGGTTGCGCTAGGGCAGTGAGCTACTGAAACTCCGGCAGCAGCTAACCGTTGCATCTCGGCTTCTGATGGATAAACGACATGAGCGCACCAAGTGTCTTCGGTAAACCAGCCCAAGCTCTCGAGAACTTCAAGCGGAGTCTTACCAAAGTGTTCTAATACGTATTCAGTTTCATCTGGGTCATCAGCTATGTGGGTATGCAGCCGAACCCCGTACTCTTTTGCAATTTCTGCGCTTCGAGTAAATACAGTTTTGGTCGAGCTCATCAAGTTACTTGGGCCAAGTGCGATTTGCACCATTGCTGATGGCTTCGGATCATGCCATTTTTTGATTAAACGAATTGAATCTGAAATTACATCTTCTTCATCTTCAGCCATTCCAGGCAAGCACACACCACCAAGTTCTGGACCAAGTGTCATGGAACCGCGAACTGCCATCAGACGCATACCAACTTCAGTAGCTTCCTCAATTACTGCATCCATTAAAAATGAAAATGGATGGATGTATTCATGATCTGTTGCTGTGGTACACCCTGAAAGCGCCAATTCAAATAAGCCAAGCCGAACTGAAGTTCGGATCGCTTCTTCATCAAGTTCTTTCCACATCGGAAAGTAAGTCCAAAACCATTCGGTCAGCCCAGTGACGCCATTTGGTTTCATCGAGCGCGTCAAGTTTTGATAAAGATGTTGATGTGAATTAACTAATCCAGGAGTCAGCAAACACCCTGTGGCATCGACAACAGTTATTGCTTCAGGCTGACCCGTGCTACCCGCACCGATCTGAACGATTAATCCGTCCTGAATTGCTAGCCAGCCGTTATCGAGGATTACCTCGCGGGAATCATTCATGGTGGCTATCGATTTAGCATTCGTAATCAAAAGATCAACTTTATTCATGTTGAACCTCTCTAAACACATCTCCTCTAGAAACTAATTGTGGCAAATTCTTGATCAGATATGGCATCCACAGACACCCGCATGCCATCAGTTAGCTGATCGTATTCAGCTTGCTCAAGTTCAACGATGGGAAGGCTAATGTCATAAATCTCTGCAGATACCAAGGCGCCAATCACCAGAATTGTGTCGCATTGCAGCATCACGATTGCCAGGGGACCGTCACCAGTTCTAATCAATTCCGCCAAAACTGCAGTTGCCGAACTTGAGCCACGGCCGGAAGGCATAACAAGAATCTTGTTAGTCATTTTGGCTTTGTGCTGAGCGTGATGAACATCAATGATTTCGCCATGATGATCCACGCCACCCCAAAATGAAACCGGTTCGGTCAGTAACAGCACTTCACCCTCAGCAACGCCAGGATGAGAAATCTTGCCAGTCAATACTTTTGCCATAATTACGACCACAAGCTTTCGTCTCGAACAACTTTTCCAGCGCGCGCGGACGCTACACATTCGGAGAGGCTGCCTAACACCGTGTCGATTCCCAAATTTCCTGGGGCATACCAAGCCCACTTACCGGAATTTGTCATTACGTTTTTGACATCTCGATTTAGTACTGGAGTTACGTAGGTGCAGGTATCAGTTACTACTCGACCGCCTGCAGTTAGGAATACATCTAAGTAACCAAGGTCCTTAGAACGAGCCATAACATCTCGGCTAGTTGAAATATAGAAATCTATGTTTTCAGCAAACTTTGGACCGTCGCCGATTACTTCTGCTAGCGCTCTAAATTCGTCTACCGAAAAATGTGGTGTGCCAAGACTTACGGCATCTAGTTTTTCACTCGATGTAGTACTTAAGGTGTCCCGAGCTTCGCGCACATCAGCTGTAGTCATTTTCAAATACTCAGCATTCGGAGCAACAATCGCTTCCAAAGTTGGAGCTTCTGGGGTAACGCCCACAACATGGAAAAGTCCGACACCGCCTGCGGATGCGCTGGTTGCACCCATGCCTTTTAGACGATCTTCGGTAACGCCACCGTCGGAAAGATCACCAGGAAGTCCAACCATGGCAGCCACTCTGGTGCCTGCTCGATTTCCCAAAATCACGCCAAGTGCTGCCCAGGCTGCATCTTCAGAAAAAACTCTTGAATCAATTTCGGAAAAATCTAATACTAAAACTGCCTTACGAGCTGCATCGTGATGAAGCCCTCCGAATGGAACGCGCCCAGTTACGGCAGCCGATAAATCTAGAAAATCTCCGTAACGATCGGAACGCGCGCCCAGTACTGAATTAACAAAGGCAATTGCATTTGATTCAGCCCAGGCAACGTGACTGCCAAATGCTGGACGATGGCCAGCTTGATAAGGCGCGCATGACCAAGTTGGCTCACAACCCAGCGCAATGTGCGCATCCATCAAGCGACGGCCGTGCGACATTAGTGTTTCATCGCCATGAACTAAATTCGGATGCAACAAATCAAGTGATCCAACATTGGTTGTGGTCTTGACCTTAACTTTGCCGCCTAGCTCAACAAGTTTTTCTGTGAAATCTAAGCCAGCTTCACCGTGATACAAAGTGCCATCAGCATGAGCAGATTCAATTTCAATTAACTTCTCTGCGCCATTGGCCCGAGCAACTCCAACGATGATGCGCATGCACATTGCAACCGCTGGCCCGTGTTCACCATCAAGCATTGCTTGCTCTTCGGAAGTAAGAGTGAGCGTTGTTGACATGTTGACTCCGATAAGTAAGTAGGCGTAACAAGACTATCTCTAGCCATACGGCACAATGGGGTTATGACTTTGCCTACGCCAATAGTTTTAGATTGCGATCCGGGCCACGATGACGCAATGGCGATTTTATTGGCTGCAGCGCACCCAGCAATTGAACTTTTGGGTAT
>JBEION010000188.1:0-2754 GCA_040377565.1 Candidatus Nanopelagicales bacterium
CGCGCTTTGGTTAAGCACTTAGACGGCATCAGCGATGATGACATTGCTGGCTTAAACATTCCAACTGGAATTCCATTGGTCTATGAATTAGATAGCAACTTCAAGCCAGTTGTTCCTGGTGGCAAGTATTTAGATCCAGAAGCTGCAGCCACTGCTGCTGCTGCTGTGGCAAACCAAGGCAAGAAGTAAAAACTTCTACTTTGGTGCTACAACATCCCAAGGGATCGTAACTTCACCTAATCGCCAGCGAACTTTGTTGTCCAGGATTGGGTAACTCGACCGTAGAGATTCAACAGCTGCCACCCAGCGTTGCCTTGCACCAAATGGAATCATTGTCGAATTACCTAGCCAAGCGCGATCAAACTCTTGCAAGAAGTCATAGATTTTTTCGCCCGGCACATTTCGGTGAATCAATGCTTTAGGTAATCTAGGCGCAATTTCTGACGGCATCTCAAGGGATCCAACATGAAGTGAAATCGTAAACGTTTCTGGAATCTTTTCTTGACTGCGCAATGCCACCCAGGAACTACGGCGACCAATCTCATCACAAGTACCTTCAACTAAAAATCCTTCAGGGGCCAATCGATTTGTCATTAGCTGCCAGGACTTCGAAACTTCACTTTCGTCATATTGGCGGAGCACATTAAACGCTCGAATTGCGATTGGCTTTCGTGCATCTGGCAATGGAACTTCAAAGCCACCGTATGCAAAGTTAAGTCCTGGCTCAACAATTTCTAGTGCTTGCGTTACTCGAATTGGATCTATCTCAATGCCAACTACTTCAACATCAGGCCTGACGTGCTTACGGAACCTATAGAACATTTCTTGCGTCGTAATGGGAGTGGCGCCATAACCTAAATCAACTACGACTGGGTCTTTGGAATTTCGAATGATTGGGCAAACTGCGTGCAGCATCCATCGGTCAATCCGACGAAGCCGATTCGGATTAGTTGTTCCTCTGGTGATGTCACCGAGAACCGAAGGGGTCACCGACGACCTGTCATGTCATTGATCTTTACGCGAATGTCAGCAAGGTAGACACCGCAAGCAATTAAGCCGATGATTCCGGTGAAGCCCCAGGCTCCGAAAAGAATGTGGCCCAAAATACTGCCGATTGTGATTGCCAACCAAATGTTCTTAGTTTGGCGATTTAGAAATGGGAATGCCTCAGCTGGAGCTTTGATTACATCCGAAAGCGCCCAGGCTTTGATACCAAGTGCAATGTAGCCAGAAACTAGCCAAATTAAGTCAACTGTTGATTCCACGATCTTCCAATCCTTCGTTTTCTAAATCCTAATCGAACTTTTTGCAAACATGATTCGCCATGGCCAAGGCGCTAGTCCAAGCTGGTGATACCGCGTTCAGCAAATGGGTTGAGTACTCATCGCCGCGAACCACAAAATCCATTTCAAGTTTCTTGTTCTTGATGTCCAGAAGTTGAGCCCGGATTCCAGGTTTGCCACGCTGTTTGAAATCTTTTGGATCCACACTTGGCACCAACGCCTTGGCTTGCGAAACCAGGTGACGCTGCAAATACTTCGGAATCTCAGTTTTGATCAAGCCCAATACGTCGTGGTGCTTACTAGTCAAAAACTTTGGATAGATGCCAACTATGTTGAGAATTTCCTTAGGGCTTAGTCCCCCGAAACCGGCGTAACTTTCGCGCGAGAAAATCGGAATTGCGGTTGGGCCAATTTTTGCTCGCCCATCAATCGTCACAGTTAAGTGCACGCCAAGGAATGGGTTACGAACATCAGGTACTGGATAAACGTGACGCTGCAGTTTGCCAGGTTCCCAGTTTCCGTACCAATACAAACCCTTGAACGGCAGCATCGCATAGTCATCGCAGAAACCAAATTGTTTTGCAACTTTGTCCGCATAAAGCCCAGCACAGTTAATGATGTGGCCAACGGAATAGTTACCAAGATTTGTGATGATTCGATTTTGGGTTGTGCGCAATACTTCTTGACCTAACTTAAGAGTTGTACCTTCGCGAGCAACTTTGTTAGCAAGGCCTTGAGTTACCGCGAGTGGATTTGCTACTGCCGTATGTGGCGACCAAAGTGCTAAATCTGAAGTCTTGGCTAAGGGCTCTAGTTCAGCAAGCCGCTCTGGGGTAACGAGTTCAGTGACTACTCCATTTGCATTTCCCCGACCATGCAATTCTTGTAACGCGGCAACTTCGGCAGGATTTTGTGCGACTACAACTTTTCCAGTTTCTTTAACTTGGATGTTTTCTTCTCTGCAGAAATCTCGTAGCAATTTATTGCCATCGCGAGTTAACGCAGCCTTTAGCGAATCTGGTGAGTAATAGAAGCCAGCGTGCAGCACACCACTATTGCGGCCACTTGCATGTTCGCCAACTGAGTTTTCTTTATCGAAAACCGCAATCGTGGCATTGGGGTGAATCTGGCGAATTCGGTTCGCCATGGCTAAGCCAACAATTCCGGCTCCGATTACTCCGAAGTCAAAATTGTTGGCAGCCATCAGCAGTTAATTACTCAGAAACTCCAGCAGTATCAGCCGGCGCGATTTCAATGTCAGAAAGCTCGCCCTTGAACTCGCCTCTAATTGTGAACTTGGCATCTTCGCCTTCGCCCTCAACATCAACAATTACGATTTCGCCTGGCTTGAGGTCACCAAAGAGCATCTTTTCGCTCATTGGATCTTCAATTTCGCGCTGAATTGTGCGACGCAATGGACGTGCACCCAAGACTGGATCGTAACCACGCTTAGCCAGCAAGGCCTTTGCAG
>JBEION010000091.1:0-4272 GCA_040377565.1 Candidatus Nanopelagicales bacterium
TCCCGTCCATCTTCCGATCGCGGGGAGCGCAGCTACGGCTCACGTGATTCACGTCCAAGTTCAGATCGTTCCGATCGCCCATCCCGTTCATACGGAGATCGTCCAGAACGTCGCGATGATCGTCGTCCATCGAGTGATCGCCCAGCCGGTCGTTCCTACGGAGATCGTGACTCGCGTCCAAGTTCCCGTCCATCATCAGATCGTTCCGATCGTCCGTCACGTTCGTATGGTGACAGACCAGAACGCCGCGATGATCGACGTCCATCAAGTGATCGTCCAGCAGGTCGTTCATACGGAGACCGCGATTCACGACCAAGTTCACGTCCATCTTCAGATCGTCCACGCAGAGATAACCCATTCGGTGGCGATCGTCCAAAGGCAAGCGATGATCGTCGTCCCGCAGGCCGCACTTACGGTTCACGTGACGATCGTCCATCACGCGATGATCGCGGCGGTTCACGTTACAGCGAACGCGGTGGTCGTCCCGATCGTGCCGGAGGTCGCTTCGCCGATGATCGCGAAGAACGTCCACGCGGTCGCGTTGGCGAAAAGCGCGTAAACGTTCAAGATCCGATCATTCCTGACCACATCACTGGTGAAGAATTACCTCGCGCAGTTCGTAACGAACTTCGCACACTTCCTGAAGGTTTAGCGCTTCGCGTTGCTCGCCACTTAGCTGCATCTGTTGAAGCAGCAACTGTGAATCCTGAAATTTCGTGGCAGCATGCAAAGGCCGCACTTAGTAAGGCATCACGCGTTGGCATCATTCGTGAAGCCGCTGCAGAAGCTGCTTACAACGCTGGTCACTTCGCCGAAGCCCTTATTGAATTCCGCGCAGCTCGTCGCATGCGTGGCATCAAAGAGTATTGGCCATTGATGGCTGACTGCGAGCGCGCTTGCGGTCGCCCAATGAAGGCAATTGAAATGGCTGGCGATCCTTTAGTTAAGAACTTGGATCACGCTTCCCGAGTTGAAATGCGAATTGTGGCCGCTGGCGCCCGCATGGACATGGGAAATCTTGATGCAGCCCTTGCAACTTTGCAGTGCCCAGATCTAACTGTTACTTCAGTTGAGCCATGGTCAGCTCGAATTCGTTATGCCTATGCAGATGTATTAGAGCAAATGGATCGTCGCGAAGAAGCCCTTGAATGGTTCCATCGCGCAGCCGCAGTTGATGCGGACATGCTTACTGATTCTGATCAAAGAATTCGCAAGCTAGAAGGTAAGTCATCTGATTCAGATAACGATGATGAATATGGCTATGAAGACCTAGAGGACTTTGATTACTCGGGTGAATTCGGCGATCAAGAAGACTCTGGCGATAACGACGAAGCCATTAAGGAATAGTCACAACCTGGTTTTGTGCACAGCAATGCTTCCCTGATTGCTGTTCGCAAGTCCACTGAGCAACATCTATCCAACAAACAATATTTGGGGGATAGATGACTGCACTAGCGCAAGATTTTGCGAACTGGGAAAACGCTGTGACTTTAGTTGCGCGCGTGACGACCGAAGCTGAACAATTCGAGTTACCAAGTGGTGACACACTCATGAAGTTTCGAGTTGTGGTGCCACGACATAAACCAGTAACCAAGGCAACCGTAGACACCATTGATTGCGTGGCCTTTAAGCCCGTTGTTCAACGTAAATCAGCCAACTTAGAAATCGGAGACATCGTTGAGATCACAGGTGAATTGCGCCGCCGGTTTTGGAAGACCGGGGCAGGCGTTGCTTCCCGAATGGAAGTTGAAGTCTCGAAGATTACAACCGTCCGGTCGTAGCTTCAGGTTTTTCGCTACTTCGATTCCGGATAAACCAGTGGGTGCGAAACTAACTTTTTAGCTTTGGCTTTACTTATGCCCAAAGTTGCCAGAGAAATTTCTAAGGACGCATCTGCTTTTTCCGGGCTCAATTTTTCGGATACATAAATGCCTTGCATAATCGCAGCAATGGAAAAGCTCCAGAGGTAAACCCGTTCCTCAAGTTGATCTAGCACCCAACCTTCCTTCTTTGCAATTTCTTTAAGGTTAGATGCGCCAGCAACACCTGCGGAGCTCTGTACGAAAAGTGGATCCACCAATGCATTCTTAAGAATCCTGGCAAATTGTGGGTGAGTCTGTTTAACTCGAAAAAGCTTTCTACAAACATCGATCATCTTTTGAAAACTAACACCTGGAGACTCGCCTACGTGAGCCCAGTAGACCCACTCTTTCACAGCACCATCAAATGCCTCGGCCAGGAGATTCTCTTTACTTTCGAAGTAGTTGTAAATAGTTTGTGGCGATACTTGCGCGCTACTGGCCAGCTGATCAATCGTCGCAGTTAGACCTACGTCGGCAATAACATTTTGGGCTGCCTTGATCAGTGATGCCCGATTTCTGGCGATATATGCCGATTCCCTATGCAAGGGCGCACTAACTGCCTTCTTTTTCGCTGCCATTTTCCAATTGTATAGAGATTGGGAGCCACTTAGTGATCTTTTGAGACACGCCTTGTCCAACTACCGCTTGACAATACGAGATTATATGGAACTATATTCTAAATTTAGACCATTGTTCCAAAAACGGGGCATTGTTCTTATCGTCAAACAGGAGTTACATAGCAATGCGCAGGTTAGCCACCGTAGTAACAACTCTTGCCATATCAGTATCGGGACTGTTTTTCAGTCCAGCTCAGGCGAACGTACCTGCAGACGGACTTTACGTTTGCACAACTGGCCAGCCACGGGTAGCCCCTGACGAAAGTCCGGCCTACACGATCACCAATGGGTCTGTGTTTAAAGACCTGAATACCAGCAGCGGCGCATCGTGTATCGGCGCAGTCGTAATCCCAGATGGTGTTACAAGCATCGGTATTCGAGCCTTCCGCACAGCTTCATCTGTAACCTCGGTAAGCATCCCAGCAAGTGTTACGAGCATCGGCGAAAACGCATTTAGAAATATGGCGGCGCTAACGTCAATTACTATCCCAGCAGCAGTTGCAACGATCGGCCCTAACGCGTTTCAGGATTCAACTGCTCTCACAACGGTTACATTTGCGCCTGGAAGCCAGTTGACAAGTATCCCTAACTTTGCATTTATGTCAGCATCACAATTGAGCTCAATCAACATTCCGGCAAGTGTTACAAGCATTGGTGCAGGCGCGTTCCAGCACGGAAGGGCATTAACCAACATCACCATCAAGGCAAATGTAACAAGCATCGGCGACGCCGCGTTTTTCGACAGCCAAGGACTGACCACCGTCACGTTTGAATCTGGGAGCAATCTTGCAAGTATTGGTGCGCAGGCGTTTATGCAAACAACTGCACTAGCCTCCATCACCATCCCAGCAAGTGTCACAACTATCGGTGCCGGTGCATTTTCAAACTCGACTTTCTTTAGTCTTCCAGGTGTACTATCGCTAACAACCATCTCAGTTGACCCTGCAAACCCGAACTTTAGTTCCATCGATGGCGTACTTTTTAACAAAAATGCAACCACACTTATCCAATACCCATCCAAAAAGAGCGGTACTTCCTACAGCATCCCAACCGGGGTTACAGCTATAGGTAACAGCGCCTTTGCCAGGGCAACCAATCTAACTTCCGTAGCAATCCCGACAAGTGTTACAACTATCGGTGATCAAGCGTTTCGACAAACAACTGCTTTATCTTCTGTAACCATTCCATCGGGTGTTACAAGTATCGGAAGCGATGCATTTGGTGGGGCAAGCGCTCTTGCAGATGTGACCTTCTCAGGAAATGCTGCGCCAACAATTGGCAGTAGCGCGTTTTCTGGAGTTGCCAGCTCGGCAAAGGCATGCGTCAAAACTGGTGCCACTGGCTTTACTACATCTGGTTCTCCTGCACGCTGGAATGGGATTGGCGTCAACGACGGCGCTTACATGGCTTCATTTAACGCAAACGGTGGTTCAACAGTTGCTGGTGTCTCGTTTCTAGCAAATGGTCAAATCTCCTCAGCCCCTGCCGAACCAACCAAAGCTGGTCACACCTTTGCGGGATGGACTGCAACTGACGGAGGATCAACGATTCTTACTTTCCCTCACACGCCGAGCGCCACTTGCGGCACCACACTTCATGCCAAATGGGATCTGATTCCAGTAGTAAACGAACCAGCTCCTGCCGTTAACAATCCCGCTCCTGCAGTTAACAATCCAGCACCAGCACAAGCAACAGCGCCTGCACAAGCTGCGACAACAAATGTTGTCAGTGCTAAAGCGAATTACACAGCGAAGTCATTGGCTACCCAAGTTGGAGTTACAACTGTTTCTCCA
>JBEION010000004.1:0-18928 GCA_040377565.1 Candidatus Nanopelagicales bacterium
GCTGGATCAACTCGGGTAATTGATAAGTCATTAACCTCAGTTGCCAAAGTATCTACTTCAGATTGCAGGACTCCGACTTTGTCGGCTCGATCCAAAACCAAGCTGCGAAGATCTTCCAGTCCGCCGGTTCGTAGATTCGTGCCATCTGCGGTAATTCCGCTAGCCACAAATAGGAAGCCAGCCAGGGCTGCGGCCCCAGTTACCAGGGTGGTTTTGGTTCGCTTGGAGAAACTTCTCATATACTTATCCACAGGGTTATCCACCGCTGGGGAGGAATTACACCCATGTCATTTACTTCCAGCGAGTGGCGAGGGCAAAACCAATGCCAATAAGGGCAAAGCCAATAAGTACGTTAGTTAAGTTGCCCAAATCGGACATAAGTGGCACCTGGCTACCAATTAGGTAGAACACCACTATCCACAGCAGTCCCAAAATGAACATTGTCACCATTACTGGGGCAAGCCAAACTGGATTTCCTACCTTGAAGGTCTCTGGCGTTTTAGCCGGAGGCGGTGTGTAGGCGGGCTCTTTTGATTTGCGGGACTTTGACTTAGGCATGATTAAACCTTACCCGCAAACCTGAGACTTCAAAGAATCTCAAAAGACTTACAGGCCGATCAAGGCAGAAACTTGAGCATTTCTAGCCAAGGTCGCCAAGACCAAAAAGACAAAAATTCCAGCTAACCCAGCTCGGTGGATTCGATCCCGATTTAGTCGAGTGCCCTTGGTGTAGATGAAGGCGATTGCTGCGCCAGTGACTGCCCCACCAAAGTGTGCCCGCCAATCTATTCCTGGTTGCAAGAAACCGATTACGACGTTTAGTCCCAGCAGCACTACAAGTTGAGAAACATCGGTACGCATTTCACGACCGATCACAATGGTCGCTGTGATCAATCCGAAGATTGCCCCACTCGCGCCCACAGAAACAGTTCGCAAATCCGAGAACCAATAAGACGCTACTGATCCGCCAAGTGCCGACAAGATGTACAGCGCCGCAAATCGCACATGCCCAAGTGAGCGCTCAAGTTGTGGACCTAACCAATACAGCGCATACATGTTAAACAACAAATGCAGGATGCTGCCGTGTAACAAAGTCGAAGTTAGTAAGCGCCACCATTCACCTTGTGCAATGGCTGCTGGAATCATTCCGAAAGCTAGCGCAAAGCTACCTAATAGCAACGACAGTACAAAGATGCTGATACAGGTAATTAGAATCGCACGGGTAACTTTTGGAACAGTATTAAAAGATCCACCGAATCTGGTTTTTGGTAATGCGACCTGTGCATTTGCGACACACTCTGGACATTGGAAACCTACTGGTGCATTGATCATGCAGTCGGGACAAATCTTGCGATCACAACGACCGCAAGATACATATGCCTCGCTATCGGTATGGCGGAAACAAGTGTTGTCCACGCTTAACCTCGAGAAACAGTAACGCTTTCGATTACTACATCATTAACTGGGCGATCCATTTGTCCAGTCGGCACGTTTGCAATTGCATCTACAACATCGCGACCTGCTTGATCTGCAACTTCACCAAAGATGGTGTGCTTGAAGTTCAACCAAGTTGTTGGAGCGACAGTGATGAAGAACTGAGAACCATTTGTGTTTGGTCCAGCGTTTGCCATAGCAAGTAGGTATGGGCGATCAAAAACTAATTCTGGATGTGGTTCGTCTTCGAACTTAAAGCCTGGGCCACCGGTACCTTGACCAAGTGGATCGCCAGCTTGAATCATGAAGCCAGGGATGATGCGATGGAAAACAGTTCCGTTGTAAAGCGGATCATTTGATTTTTGACCAGTTGCTGGATGTGTCCATTCAACTGAGCCATCGGCTAAGCCAAGAATGTTTTTTACAGTCTTTGGTGCGTGGTTATCAAAAATGTTGATGTTGATATCGCCGTGGTTAGTATGCAAAGTCATTGTTGAAGTCATGACTTAATTCTCGCACAACTTTAGTTATCCAGCGAATACAAGAATGCCCACGACGAATCGTGGGCATTCTTGATAAAGGTTTATTACTTCTTGCTGCCTCGTACATCAAGAGCAACGGTTGCCAATACATCTGCATGTAGGCGAACTGTGATTTCATGACGTCCAGCTGTTTTGATTGGTGAGGCAAGAACAATCTTGCGCTTATCAACGTCAACAACACGAATGGATGAAGCAATGTCTCCAACAGTGACGGAACCAAATAGGCGTCCTTCGCTGCCAGCACGAGCTGAGATCACAATTGGAGCAGCTTCAAGAGCAGCTTTGATTTCCAATGCGTGATCTAGATCGCGAACTGAACGCTTGTTGCGTGCGCGCTTGATCTGAGTGACCTGCTTTTCGCCGCCACGAGTCCATGCAGTTGCAAGACCCTGTGGTACTAAAAAGTTACGGCCAAATCCTGGCTTTACATCTACAACATCGCCTGCACTACCAAGGCCGGTGACTTCTTGAGTCAAAATAAGTTTCATTGGTCATCTCTCCTTATCGCGCTGTTGATGTGTATGGAAGTAATGCAATCTCGCGTGCGTTCTTTACTGCGTTGGCGATATCGCGCTGGTGCTGAGTGCAGTTACCTGTTACTCGGCGGGCGCGAATCTTGCCGCGATCAGAAATGAACTTGCGCAAGGTTGGAATATCTTTGTAGTCAATTGCTGCAGCATTTTTACCGCAGAATGCACATACCTTCGGCTTGAATTTCTTAATTGGTGGCTTTGCCATTGTGGTGCTCCTTAGGAAGCCCGGTTCTATCCGGAATGGTTGTTCAACAAATGTTGAGTTGGATGGGATCGTTCGTTAGAACGGAGGTTCGTCTCCTGCAGGCGCTGGTGCTGCCCAAGGATCTTCAGATGGTGCTGCTGCTCCGCCGCCGTTGTAACCGCTGTCCGTACGTGCAACACGATTAACTTTTGCAGTGGCGTTACGTAGAGCTGGACCGACGTCATCGACATCCATTTCAACTACGGTGCGCTTTTCGCCTTCCTTAGTTTCATATGAACGCTGCTTCAAACGGCCGGTAACAATAACGCGAGTTCCCTTTGTTAGAGATTCGGCTACGTTCTCGGCGTATTGACGCCAGACGCTGCAACGCAAAAACAGAGTGTCTCCGTCTTTCCATTCATTGGTCGCCTTGTCGAGCATTCGAGTTGTTGAAGCAACTGTGAATGATGCGACAGCTTGGCCATTTGGAGTAAAGCGCAGTTCTGGGTCACCGGTTAGGTTTCCAATAACTGTTACTACTACGTCTCCTTGTGCCATGACTACTACTTCACGTCGAGACGCATGACTTTAGTGCGAAGCACTGATTCATTAAGTCCCAACTGACGATCGAGTTCGGCAACTGCTGCTGGTGAGCAATTGATGTCTAGCAGGGCGTAGATACCTTCACCCTTTTTATTGATTTCGTAAGCCAAACGGCGACGACCCCAGATATCGACTTTGCCAACTGTGCCGCCATCGGTCTTGACTACGTTAAGAAACGCATCAAGTGATGGTGCAACTGTTCGCTCTTCGAGCTCGGGATCGAGAATTACTACAACTTCGTAGTGACGCATACTGATACCCACCTCCTGTGGACTAATCGGCCACGGTCTTTCCGTGGCAGGAGGGATCAAGAACCTTTAGTCTAGGGCATTTTTAGTGGTCCAAAAAACCTTGTGCACAGGGCCGCCTAGGGCAAAACTGGAGTTTAGATTGGGCGGGAAAGCCAGGCTTGAACCTGCCAAGTACCCTTAATTCATGGGAAATCTAGCAATTGGGTCGCATGTTGGGGGCGATGATCCCATCGCCAAAGCCAAGGAGCTGGGGTTAGACCATATTCAGATCTTTTTGGCAGATCCTCAGGGATGGAAAGGCTCGATTTTTCCCCATACTGACGGAGCCGAGGGGCTAAAGGCCAGTTCAGAAGCAGCAGGTATCGGCATCTACGTTCACGCCAGATACATCATTAATGTCGCTACTACTAATAACAAGGTGCGAATCCCAAGTCGCAAGTTACTTCAAACCGATGTTGACGCGGCAGCAGCTGTAGGAGCTAAGGCTGTAATTGTTCACGGCGGCCACGTAACTGATGGCGATGACCCACAAGCTGGAATTGATAACTGGGTTAAAGCCTTAGCTCAATTAGATATGAAAGTTCCGGTGCTGATTGAAAACACTGCCGGTGGTAAAAACTCCATGGCTCGTCGACTGGAATCCATCAAGGGTCTTTGGGGCGCAGTTGGTGATACTGGCGTTGGATTCTGTTTAGACACTTGTCATGCCCACGCAGGTGGCATCGACATGGGGCAACTTGCTGACACGATTTTGGGAATCACTGGGCGCATTGACTTGATTCATTGCAACGACAGTCGTGATTCGTTTGATTCCGGTGCCGACCGACATGCAAATCTTGGCGAGGGTTCCATTGGTATGGACAACATAATCAATTGCCTAAAAACTGCAAAGGCTCCGATCGTTTTAGAAACTCCATTTGAAGGTGTGGCTGCCGATTTAGAACTCTTGCGCACGTCGCTGTAAATCTAAATCCCGTTAGACACCCATAACTCTAGGTAGATTGAATACGTGCAGGTTCGCCAAATAAGTTCCGAGAAGCACCTGTCTTACATCGCAGGTCGTTCTTCCGTGTCTTTTTTGCAAACACCAGCCTGGGGTAAAACTAAAGCTGGGTGGACTTCACAGTCATTGGGTTGGTTTGCGGGTGACGAGCTTGTTGGCGCTGGATTAATTCTGTTGCGTAAAGTTCCCAAAGTAGAAAAGTATCTTGCGTATCTTCCCGAAGGCCCAGACCTAAATTGGGCAAACAGTAACGATGTCGAACGAGCACTTAAAGCGTTGGTAGTTTTTGCCAAAGATCGTGGCGTCTTTCAAATCAAGATGGGTCCACACACTTGGGTTCGACGTTGGCACGCCGAAACTTTGAAGTCCGTAATCGCAGACGAGAGCGCAAAAGTAATTGGCGAAGTGCCGCCTGACGAAGTAAATCAATCAGGTATTGCATTACTAGGTCAGTTGAAGGCTATGGGTTGGAAGCAACGTAAAGCTGAAGCTTCGGGGTTTGGTGATTACCAACCTCGTTATGTTTTCCAAATTGATCTGGCCGGAAAAACTGAAGAACAAATATTTGAGGGATTCAATCAGCAGTGGCGACGAAACATTCGTAAAGCTGAAAAAGAAGGTGTCACACTTCGCCAAGGCACTATTTCAGATTTAGAGATTTTCCATACTTGCTATTTAGAAACTGCTAAGCGTGACCACTTCACACCGCGGTCACTTTCATATTTTCAAACTATGTGGACTGCAATGCGCGAAGAATCCATTGAGCGAATTGCATTGATCATTGCTTCGCATCCAGATCATGATGGTGCTATTGCTGCAACGACAATGACTCGAGTTGGAAACCATTCTTGGTATTCATACGGTGCTTCGACAACTGCAGCCAGAGATTTGCGCCCAAGTAATGCCGTGCAATGGGAAATGATCAAGATTGCACTCAGTGAGGGTGCAGCCATTTATGACATGCGCGGTATTTCGGACACCCTGGATTCCAACAATCATTTATTTGGATTAATTCAATTCAAGCTCGGAACTGGCGGGTACGCGCAAGAATATGTGGGTGAATGGGATTATGTACTTTCGCCACTCTGGGCCAAAGCTTTTGATGCCTACATGTCTAGGCGGAGATAACACATGACATTTTCATTAAACGTAAATGCTGGAAAATTTCGAGGCCATCTGGTTTCGGTAATGAACACTTATGCCACAGCCGGCGCGGAACTAGTTCCAGTCATCAAAGGCAATGGTTATGGTTTCGGTCGAGGTTTGCTTGCCAGTGAAGCTGCTCGCTTAGGTTCTAATCGGATTGCAATTGGTACGGTCTGGGAGTTGGGACAATCACTTGCTGACTTTGCAGGTGAAATTTTAGTTCTTGAGCCATTTAACTCAAGTGATACTTCCGCAGTTGCCCAATGGAGAACGCACCTAGAACATAATGCGGATCGGATCATTGTTACCGTAAGCAACGTTGACTTAGCTGCTGTGAGATCTGCGGGTGCGAGAAATATTTATCTTGAAGGCAAAACTTCACTTTCACGTTTTGGAATTCTGCATCATGACATGCAATCAATCGCAAACTTTAGTGATTTAAATGTTTTAGGCCTGTCGCTTCATTTACCAATAGTTCAGCCTGCTACCAAAGTTGATGCCACGATAGAAATTTCTTCGGCCTTTAATGGCGCTACGCTTTCGAAAAGTATGACTGAGACCTGGAACTGGATTGTTTTATATCAAGAGTTAGCTACCAAGTTTTCGCTACCAAAACACCTGAGCCTGTCTCATGTAACTGATGATCAAGTTAAGTCTCTAAAGAAGATGATGCAGAGCTACAACTTTGATCTAGCCATAGAAGTACGAGTGGGAACTAAGTTGTGGCTTGGTGAACCAAGTGCGTTACAAGCAGTCGGAACTGTTTTGCAGATTCACGAGATTACCCATAAGCAAACCGTTGGTTACCAACAAACTGAAACTGGTAACAATAAGCGTTTAGTAATTGTGAGTGGTGGCACGGCACATGGAGTTGCAATGGCTGCGCCAACTAATGCCAGCTCGCTGCGCAAAAAAGGTGTTGCGATTGCTGAAGGTTTCTCACAAGCAATCGGCAAAGTTCGGTCACCGTTTAGTTACAACGGAAAGAACTTAGATTTTGTTGAACCACCGCATATGCAAGTTTCGATGCTTTGGAGTAATGACATGACAATTTCCGTTGGAGATAGTTTGAATTGCAATGTTCGAAACACCACATCAAATTTCGATAGCGTTCTAGGGCTTGATTAAAACCCAACTACGGTAAGACGTTAACTACCTTTAACGTAACTGCGCTTCCAGAGTTCACCACTGTCGTACTTGCTGGCAATTGATCAACAACATAAAGCTGCGAAGTTGATACCGCTCCTGGTTGTAGTTCCAAGACCACAGACAGACCCAAGCCTTGTAATACTGCGGTTGCATCTGCCACTTTCGCCCGACGAACATCTGGCACGGTAACTGCTACTACTGGAGCTGCCGGATCTACTGGCGCGATTGTAGGAACCGCAGATGCGGATGGGCTATCCGTTGGGTTAGCTCCATTTGGCTGACCAGAGGGAAGTTCCGCAAATTTCTGCACTGGTAAATCCTTCAGTGCGCCCTTCATGTATGCGGTAAAGATTCGAGCTGGGTAAGAACCGCCAGTAACTGAACGCATGCCGCCAGTTCCTGACAATGTCATTGGCTGACCATCTGGACCATCTTTTACAAACATCACTGCCGTTGCTAGCTCGGGTGTGTAACCAGCAAATAACGCGGACTTGTTGTCGTTAGTTGTTCCAGTCTTGCCAGCTACTGGACGACCTAGTGCCTTAGCAGCTTTACCAGTTCCAACTTCAACAACTTTTTGAAGTGCGTAGTTAACCGTGTCGGCAATGTCAGTACTGAAAGCTTGGACTGGTTTTGGATTTAGCTTGTAAAGAATTTCGCCCGAGCTAGTTGTGATACTCCCAATATATGAAGGTGCAACCTGTAAACCACGGGAAGCAAAAGTTGCATACGCAGCTGCAATGTCAACAACATGCGGGCTAGTTGTACCAAGTGTGAAAGCTAAGTTAGGTTCCATACCAACAGCGTCAGCAGGAATTCCGGCGCGCTTCGCTGCATTGAAAACAGTTTCCAAACCAACTGTGTTTGCTAGCTCTACGTAGGCAGAGTTAACCGAGTCCTGAGTTGCTTTCAACATCGTGATGCGATCACCAAATGATTTGTCACCGTAGTTAATAACTTCGTAGGTACCCACCATGGTTTTGTTCTTGCCGCTAAAGGTTGTGGCTAGGGTTACGTCATTTTCTAAACCTGCTGCAAGTGCAAACGGTTTGAAAGTTGATCCGGCCTGTCCAATCATTTGTGTTGCATTGTTGAATTGATTTTCCAAGTAGTCGGCGCCGCCATACATTGCAACAACTTCGCCCGTCTCGGGGCGAACCGAAGCAACGCCAATGCGCAAACCTTCGATGTTTTCAGTTGGTGCTTGTTCATTAACGGCAGCAATCATGGCATCCTGTGCCACTTTGTTAAACGTTGTAATAACCCGTAACCCAAGTAAGTTGATTTGATCTTCGGTAATTCCGTTGTCATACATAGTTTGACGAACCTGTTCAACCAGATGACCTTGTGGACCACCGAATGCATTTATCTGTTCGTAAGGTTTGATGGCTGGAAAAGTTATTGAACTTCTTTCCTCTTGCGAGATCCAACTTTTTTCTACCATGCCATCAAGTACGTAATTCCAACGGGAGGTTAAACCATCAAGGTTTTCTTCTGGCGAAAGTCCGTTAGGTGCTTGCACAATTGCAGCCAAGACAGCTGACTCAGAAACTTCAAGTTGGCTGACACTCTTACCAAAATACTGATTGGCTGCAGTTTCAATTCCGTAAGCACCGCGGCCAAAGTAAATGGTGTTCAAGTAATCCTGAAGAATTTTATCCTTGCTAACAATGGTTTCCAGTTTGATCGAAAGCACTAGCTCTCGTAACTTTCTAGTGATCGTACGTTCCTGAGTTAAATAAGCATTCTTTGCATATTGCTGAGTGATGGTTGATCCGCCACCTGCGCCAGTTGCGCCAATCAAGTTGGTTACAACCGCGCGCGAGATTCCTCGAATTGAAAAACCGCCGTGCTCATAAAACTCCCGGTCTTCGGCGGCCAACATAGCCTGCTGAGTTTGCACTGGGATTTGATCGAACTCGATAGATACTCGGTTAGCTTCCCCAAGTCGACCAAGTTCGGTAACACCGTCGTCGTAATACAAGATTGTGGTTTGGGCAGTTGAGATTTCGCTGGCTTGAGGGACTGAGATTAATCGAACTGAGATTGCCAGTGTGATTACTGCAACACCGAATCCCAAAAAGGCCAGAGTTAGTAGTTGCTTTATTGATGGGATGAAACGCATCAACCCGCGCTTATCTTTGCGGGGATAGTTTGCCATTCCTCTATTTCAACACATCTCTAGGCTCGCGCGGTGGAGTCCGAGGCGCGCCATCACCTAATACATATGACATGTGGAGATGATTCCAGCCACACAACTTACAAACTTCAACAACATAGACACGAAAATGTCCATACTCATAGGCTAAAACCTTTAATTCGCCTGTGGTTTTAACTCTTCCTGACAAATAGCCAAGATCGTCTCCAAAGATATATGTCACATGAACTAGTTCGCTCTTAGCGCACATTGGACACACGCGTTCGGTCTGTTCTCCGTGATGTTTTGCTGCTCGCAATAAATACGGGTCAGCGTCGCAAACTTGTTCTCGCAATAATGCATCGTGCTTAATTTGCTCAAGAACTGCTCGCCGCGCCAAGACATAATCCAAAACATGGCGTGGGCGAACAGGATCGGCAACGTCCTCGGCTGGATATGGGATTGGGCGAGGTGGCTCGGAGCTGACACCGCCAGCTCGGATGCCCGAGATGCTTTGATGCGAACCTGGCCTACTCACCTGACAACCTTATGGCCGCTGACGAGATAGGGCTTGGGTGAAGCTGGGCGGATCTGCCGGAAATCCCCGCAATTCCTAGCCAATTGAGGAAATCGGGGTAGCCAATTTGCTCGAGTCCGCCCAGACTGTATCCTTTAGATGTATCAATTTGATACATCTAAATATCCTATTTTTCAAGGGTTGGAAGCGCTGTGGCCAAAAGATCTGCTGCTTTAGAGCTGGCAATCCTTGGTGTGCTCGCGGAAACCCCACAGCACGGTTACGAACTTCGCAAGCGCCTAATTTCAGTGCTGGGACTTTTCAGCACGATTTCCTACGGCGCTTTGTACCCAGCTCTTAAGTCATTAGTTGAACGTGGCTTACTTGTCGAACAAGACGAAGTTGGTACTGGTAAATATCCAAAGCGCGCCCGCATCACCTACGCCTTAACGGAAGCTGGAACTGCCCACTTCAATGCCATGGTTGCGGACAGCGGACCAGGTGCTTGGGATGACGACACTTTTGCAGTTCGTATGTCGTTGTTTGGACAAACCGATGTAAGTACTCGAATTCACATTTTGCAAGGTCGTCGCAGTCGAGTCGAAGACCGGTTAGCGAACCTTCAAACAAATTTGTCTAAGGGCCGGGAACGTTTGGACTCTTACACATTGGAACTGCAACAACATGGCTTGGATGCACTTGAGCGTGAAGTGCGTTGGCTAAATGAACTTATCTCGCGAGAACAAGGTGCCGCAGGTAGCGGTAACCCACAAACCTCGCAAGTTAATAAGAAGTAAGACCGCAAGAAATATTCACTGACAACTAGGAGGCTTACAGTGAGTGAAGTTAGAGTAGCGATCGTTGGCGTAGGAAACTGCGCATCATCGCTGGTACAGGGCGTTGAGTATTACAAAGACGCTGATCCAAAAGCATCAGTTCCAGGACTTATGCACGTGCAGTTCGGTGACTACCACGTTAAAGACGTGAAGTTTGTTGCTGCATTCGATGTTGATGCAAAGAAAGTTGGCCAGGATCTTTCGGCTGCGATTTTTGCCAGCGAGAACAACACCATTAAATTCTCAGATGTACCGCCAACCGGAATCACGGTTCTTCGCGGTCACACCTATGACGGTCTTGGTAAGTATTACCGTGACATGGTTGTTGAATCTGATGAGACACCGGTTGATGTCGTTAAGGCACTCAAAGATGCAAACGTTGATGTAATGGTGTGCTACCTGCCAGTTGGTTCGGAAGCGGCAGCTAAGTTCTACGCACAGTGCGCAATTGATGCGGGCGTTGGCTTCGTTAACGCGCTTCCAGTTTTCATTGCTGGTACTAAAGAGTGGGCTGACAAGTTCACTGCTGCTGGCGTGCCAATTGTTGGCGATGACATCAAGAGCCAGGTCGGTGCCACAATCACCCACCGCGTGCTTGCAAAACTATTTGAAGATCGTGGCGTAACTGTTGACCGCACTTACCAACTAAACGTTGGCGGCAACATGGACTTCATGAACATGCTTGAACGCGATCGTCTGGAATCAAAGAAGATTTCCAAGACCCAGTCAGTGACTTCACAGTTGCGCGACAAGATCGATCCACGCAACGTTCACATCGGCCCAAGTGACTACGTAGCTTGGCTTGACGATCGTAAATGGGCATTCGTTCGACTTGAAGGGCGCGCATTCGGCGATGTGCCATTGAGCCTTGAATACAAGCTAGAAGTTTGGGATTCACCAAACTCTGCTGGTGTAATCATCGATGCAATTCGTGCTTGCAAGATTGCAAAGGATCGTGGCATCGGTGGACCAATCTTGAGCGCTTCAAGCTACTTCATGAAGAGCCCACCGGTTCAGTACGACGACACCAAGTGCCGTCAAGAAGTTGAAGACTTCATTGCTGGTAAGTAACTGCTGGTAAGTAATTACCAATAACTAAATTGCAATAACCGTTTCGTTACGGGTGTGAATAACACAAAAGCGGCCTCCTTAACTAAGGGCTCCTGGTTTAACTAGGGGCCCTTAGTGTTTGTAATTTGATGTTTACCTGCGAGTAACGACAATTCACCGAATCTAGAGGTAACGTGTTTTAAGTGAATCGACCAAGTGTTAAATCGTTCTCAGTTTTGCGGCATGCAAATGCGCGTGAGTTACTTGGTGTCCGGATTTTTGGCCAGGCCGGTGATGGTCTGTTGCAAACTGCATTAGCCACCTTTGTTTTGTTTTCGCCGCAACGTGAATCAGACCCAAGAAAGATTGCGTTGGCGTTTGGAATTTTGTTGTTGCCATACTCAGTGGTTGGTCCGTTTGTCGGAGTCTTCATTGATCGCTGGTCTCGCCGCACCATTTTGATTCGAGCTAACTGGTTACGAATAGTCACGATGGTTGCGATTGCAATTGTGATCACCGGTCATGCCGCCAATACTTTGTTAGCGATTTTGGTGCTTGTCAGTTTGGGTCTGAACCGATTTGTGCAAGCGGCGCTGTCGGCATCACTGCCACATGTCGTTGACGGGGACGATTTAGTTCCGGCTAACGCACTTTTTCCAACACTGGGAACTACCGCTGCATCACTAGCTGCTGCACTGGGCATCGCGACTCAAAACATTTTGGCGAACTCAGATTCAGTAAATGCTGGGTTAGTAATTCTGGGATCGGTATTTGCAGGCATAGCTTCCTTGATTGCACTTCGCATCACACCAAAAGATGTACTTGGTCCCCATCTTGTTGAATCTGCAATGCGCGATGAATTTCGAAATGCACTGTCTGGTCTAGCTGCCGGATTTAGGTACATGCTGCGTTCAGGAAGAACACTGAGCAGCATGGTTGCTGTTTCATTTCAAAGATGGGCATTCGGAGCTTTAACAGTTCATGCGTTGTTACTTTCTAGAAACTCGTGGAGTGTTAACAACACAGCTGATGAAGCCGTGCTGTATTTCGGATTGTGCGCAGGCGCTGCTGCGCTTGGCGCATTCACGGCTGCGATCTTGAGCACCTTCCTACTCAGCGACCGTAGTGAGAAGTCCGCGACAGCTGTTGCACCGCATCGCCAAGTTCATTTGATTGCTGCTATGGCAATTGCAACTGCAGTTAGCGTTGTGGTGACCTTTGTTGGATATCAATCAGGGACTTTAGTTGCGGTTTGTGCCACGGCTGCATCTCTTGGTTTTGCAGGACAACTGCTAAAGATCAATGCCGACACCACGATTCAGCGAACTATAGATGATGCTCATCGGGGTCGCGTTTTTTCCATTTTCGACATGATGATAAACGTAGCTTTGGTCTTGGGAATTACAACTTACGCGCTAATCGCTGGAATTAGAGATGACGTTAACGTTGGTACTGCGTACTCCGTTGCGTTACTAAGTTGCAGCACTGGTTTGGCAATCTTCCTGCTTCGCAAGTATCGCGCCAACAACTAGTCGTTTTTAGACTGCGCATTCCACCAAGTAGTAAGTCGCTCAATAGCTTGCTCGCGAGTTAATGGACCTTCATCCAAGCGAACATTTAACAAGTGGTTGTAAGCCTTTCCGATCATCGGTCCAGACGGCACATTCAAAATTTCCATAATGTCATTACCGTCTAGATCAGGTCGGATCGAATTCAATTCTTCTTGCTGTGCCAAAGTTGCAATTCGCTCTTCGAGATCATCATAAGTTGCTGAAAGTATTGCAGCGCGTCGTGGATTTCTAGTAGTGCAATCAGCACGAGTTAACTTATGCAGGCGCGACAATTCATCACCGGCATCCCTTACATAACGTCTAACTGCTGAATCTGTCCATTGCCCTTGGCCATAACCGTGAAACCGCAAATGCAGTTCCGTAAGTTTGCAAACTGAATCAATTACGTCGCCTGGGTAACGCATTGCCGTTAATCGTTTCCGGGCAATTTTTGCGCCAACTACTTCGTGGTGATGAAAACTAACACCACCACCTGATTCAAAGCGACGCGTTTTTGGCTTGCCAATATCGTGCAGCAAGGCAGCCAAGCGTAGAACTAAGTCTGGTTCGCAGTTTGGTTCATGCGAAGTTTCCAAATCAATTGCCTGTTGCAGAACTATCAGGCTGTGTTCATAAACGTCTTTGTGTTTATGGTGCTCATCGATTTCAAGTTGCAGCGCAGGTAACTCAGGAATCACATGTTCTGCAAGTTTTGTGCCTTCAAGAATTTCAAGGCCAAGTGTGGGCTGAGCTCCCATAATTAATTTGCTGAATTCATCTCGCACTCTTTCAGCGGAAACAATCTTTATCCGATCTGACATTTCAGTTGCTGCCAAGAGAACGTCAACGACTGGAGTGAAACCTAATTGACTCGCGAAGCGAGCAGCTCGCATCATGCGCAACGGGTCATCGGAAAAAGATAGTTCTGGTTCGCGAGGCGTGCGAATAACTCGTTTACTTAAATCATCAACGCCACCAAATGGATCAACGAAAGTTAGTTCTGGCAATCTGACTGCCATTGCATTGATTGTGAAGTCACGGCGAATCAAGTCATCGTCTAACGAAGTTCCAAAAGTTACTTCAGGTTTACGACTTTCATCGTTATAGATTTCTGATCGGTAAGTTGTAATCTCTACCTGGAAATCTTTCCGACGGGCGCCGACAGTGCCAAACGCAATTCCAATATCCCAAACAGTGTCAGCCCATGGGGTAACTAAGTTAAGGATTTGTTCCGGCTGTGCGTTCGTTGTGAAATCTAGATCGGTTATTTCACGATTCAGTATCAAGTCCCGTACCGGACCACCAACAATTGCAAATTCAAATCCTGCAGCTTTAAACAACTGGGCAAGTTCCATCACATCAGGCATCTGGCTCAGAGCAGCAGTGACTGCTCCGGTTGCAATTGCTTGTGGCGATGAGTTGTTCATAACTTCACCTAGCCTAGATGTAATTACGAAAAGTCCAATATTTGTAGGTATTCTTAGGTGGTGAGCCCTCAACGAGTATTCGAATCTGCGCCAAAATTGAGGCCGATTCGACTTGGATCCTCCCGCGTCACATCAGTTTTCGCGATAGTCGGTCTTGGAATTGGGCTTCTGAGTATTCCCGTTGCATCTTCACAAGCAGCCGAGGGAGATTCAGTCAACATAACTGGGATGAATATCTCAGCGGTTGCTGATTCTGGTGGAACTTTAAGTAACAACCACGTTGTTTCTTTAAAGGGAACTTTCACGAATACCTCGAGCCAAACGATCTCCAAACTCGAACTCGACTTAGTTTCTACCCCGTCGATTAAATCTCGCGGTGAATTAGCTGAGCTTCTTGCGGATCCAACCAGCGCAACCGAGTTAATTCCTTCTGACACTTCGGCGATTTTGCGAAACATTGCGCCTGGAGTTAGCAAGAGTTGGCAAATCACATTTCGTGGCGAACAAGTATTGGGTGACAATGCTTCCGGGGTTTATGGCTTTGGAGTTAAGCCAGACCTAGCCACGGCCAATAAAGCGACTGTGATTACTACGCCCTGGTTTTTTACTTCAGATATCAAACCGACAAATGTCTCTTTAGTAATTCCATTAACAACTTTGAATACCCACTTGGCAAACGATGAGATCACAGATCAGAAGAAGGATTTAGCTGAAGCCAAGAGACTGACCAACTTAATCATCAATCAAGATCCGACCAAAGTTTCTTGGCTACAAGACTCAGCTTTGCTTCCCTGGTTGGATCAACTTGAAAAAGTTGCAGACTCCGATGTTCCTGAAAAACTTCGAGCAGCGCTTTCTGGGTTAGCTCCAACAACTGCAATGTTGCCCTATGGCCACGCTGACTTAACGGCATTAGTTCGGGCAGATCAACAGGACGGTTTAATTGATGCAATTAACCAAACCCGTTTGAAATCTGGGGATCGACAAATTTTTTATACGCCAACTCAAGGAATTGCAGATCGAGAAACGGTTTCGCTGCTAACTCAACAAGGTGTTCGCTCCATAGTTTCAAATGACTTTCTTCGCGGCAACGAACGCGAAACTACTTCAGCTGTAGTTACTTCGGCTTCTAACCCTGTCTTAGTTCATGATTTAGGAACTTCGAGTTGTTTGCCTAGTGCAGATAAAGATGATGCCAGCTTCTTCGCCGCTATTACCTGCATCAAAAGTGAAATTGGCATGATGACTGCGGAATCACCACAAAACTCTCGCACCGTAATTGTGTTGGCGCCAACTAAGTGGAAAATATCGAATGAGCGACTTTCTGCATTGCTCTCGGTGCTAAGTGATCACAACTGGATGCAGTTAACGACGCTAGATCTAGTCGCTGCAACTGCGCCCACTGAAAACTACGTAGCAACTCAATCAGCAGATCCCGCGGACTTTAGTCGGGCCTTAGTTCGCCAAGCCCAAAACTTAAAAGTCAATACCGAGAGTGTGTCTGCACTTTACGACGATCAAGAGTTGGCAGCCGGATTTACAGCTGCGCGGATATTGGGATACTCAGAGCTCTGGCCGAGTAACGCGCGCGCCACTGAATACCTAACTGAAAACATTTCACTGCTTAATGAATATTTGAATGCAGTTAGCATTCAGGCATCCGGCAGAATTACCACACCTGAAGAAAACTCAGAAATACCAATCACGATCGTCAATGAGAGTGACAGTGCGGTCTCAGTAAGCATTGACTTAACCAGCACTGCTACATCACGGTTTTCTGCCCAACCAACTGGTGTTATCCAAGTAGATAGTGGTCAACGCATCACTGTTCCAGTTGCAATCACTTTGGTGGGCGCTGGCGTTGTTGACGTGCAGGCTCAGTTGATTGCACCTAACGGGGAGCGATTTGGCGAAGTAGAAAATATCCAAATCTCTTCGGCCGCATACAGTCAGTTCGCCCGTACTCTGGTGTGGGGAGCCTTTGGATTATTGGTTCTGTTGGCTCTGAGCAATTTTGTGAAGCGAAGAAAAGATAAGCGTTCAATAGAAACAGCACGCTAGTTCACGAACAGGTGGTTTGAGAAGACAGTGTCATCATTTATCGGGCAAACCTCTGGGATGGCTGCTGGCACGCTAGCTAGCCGGATCACTGGGGTTTTCCGAGACATTGCCTTGGTTGCTGCAATCGGTACCGGAGTTTTCTCTGATACGTATTCGGTCGCAAACAGCATTCCAAACATTATTTATATTCTGATTGCTGGTGGCGCAATCAACGCCGTGTTTATTCCAGCACTTGTTCGTCACATGGAAGATGATGACGACCAAGGTAAGCAATTTACTGATCAGCTGTTAACGCTTGTTGGGTTAGTACTTCTTGGAATAGTTGTTCTTACGGTTTTAATCGCTGGCTTAATTGTGCATTTGTATGCAACCAGACTTTGGACGCCAGAAGAATTTGATGTTGCAACCATGTTCGCCCGTTGGTGCCTGCCACAGATTTTCTTTTATGGCATCTATACCTTGGCCTCGCAAATCTTAAATTCGCGTAATTCTTTTTCACTTCCAATGTATGCACCAATCGTAAACAACATAATTGTGATTGCAACTGCAGCAATCTTTATTTCGTTAATGACTGCCGTACCGACCGCCAGCTCAGTAACGACTTCGCAATTGAACTTGCTTGGGTTTGGAACAACCTTGGGCGTTATGGCGCAAGCACTAGTTTTAATTCCCGCACTTAGTAAGGCTGGATATCGCTTTCGACCAAACTTTAATTTCAAAGGTGTTGGCAATGGCAAAGTTGGAAATCTTGCCAAGTGGACAATTGGTTTTGTATTAGTAAATCAAATAACTTTCTTGATGGTTTCAAATCTAACTACTCTGGCAAATGCGTTAGTCTCTGGAGATCCTGGCACTGTTGCAGTTGGATTCACTTCGTATCAAAAAGGGCAACTCATGATGATGTTGCCACACTCCATCATTACGGTTTCAGTCATCACTGCCTTGTTGCCGCGTTTAAGTAGGCAGGCACACGATAAAGATTTGTCGGCATTTGGTGGCGAGTTATCCGCGTCGTTGCGCTTAGTAACTGCGCTGATAATTCCAAGCGCGGTCTTTTTGCTAGCAACTGGTCCATGGATCGGTTCGCTGCTTTATGGTTACGGAGCTTCATCAGCCGCGCAAGGTGCTGCGTTAGGTGCGGTTGCTTCGATGTTCGCGTTAGGCCTGCCTGCATTCTCGCTGTTCTATGTTTTGCTGCGCAGTTATTACGCTCAGGAAAATACCAAGACTCCATTCATGATCAATCTTGGCTTTAATGCCCTTCACATACTTATCGGGCTTGCGCTCTTTAGCCTTCTACCAGAAGGGTTACAGGTCGCCGGTTTGGCTTTGGGCTACTCCATTGCCCATGTGATCACCTGTGGCCTTACTTGGCTCCGGGTTGGTAAACGAGTACCTGAGATACGAGGAAATGGGCACTTAAGACTGATGGTGCGAGTGGTTGCTGCCAGCTTTGTGTCTGCCCTTGTTGCATACCTGTTGGTTCGACTCACGATTACTAATCAGACAGATCTATCTGCGCTTCGCCTTGGTTTAGCGATTGGAATTTTCGCCGCAACATTTTCGGTGATCTATCTTGGGTTGGCAAAAGTGCTTCGCATATCGGAAGTCTCGGCAGTCCTGGCGTTAGTGCGACGCAAATAAGCAACTAAACTGCAAGTATGAGTGGCTCAAACGACCGAATCTTTGATGGCCGCTACGCACTCGATGTGCAAATCTCTAGTTCGTTAAGTTCTCCAATTTGGCGCGCAATGGACCAGTCACTAAAGCGCTGGGTTACTTTAATTCTTTTGCCTACTTCAGATCTGCGTAGCGTTAAGTTGCTGCAAGAGTGTCAACAAGCTGCAGTAAATGATCGCCGCGACGTAGTTTCAATTTTGGATGTGGTTCCAGATGGAAAAATATCTAGTGGTACTGATTCAAATTCCCAAGATCGATACGTCGGAATCGTAACTGAATGGTTAGACGGTGAGACGTTAGATCGACTGATAGTAAGGCGCGGCGAAGTTCTGCCCGTCGAACAAGCACTACGCCAACTTGGAATTATTGCTAACACTTTGATGCATGCGCATTCATTGAATGTTTTTCATCGTCGGCTTCGTCCACACAATGTAATTTTCTCGCAGGGCCAAGAAGTTCGACTAACAGGTTTTGGGGTTGACTCTGCACTATTGGGTCCAGATTCAATGGACGGTATAGCGCAAGACATTAAAGGTGTTGGGCAATTACTTTTCGTAATGATCACTGGAATGTGGCCACTAGGCAGTGTTGATTCACTTCCAGCCGCACTTAGTGATGGTGGCTCCGGATTGGTATTACCAAGCCAGGTTCATGGTGGCGTGAGCAGTTACATTGATCGGCTTTACCAACGAACTCAAGATGGTACTTACACCTCAATGCGCCAACTTCTTGATGCTTTGTCAGTCGGTGAAGTCGAAGAATCTGAAAGTCTGCAAAGCCGAGTCTCGCGTTTAACTGCAAGTTCGGTTACTTGGTCACCGCCAC
>JBEION010000118.1:0-3896 GCA_040377565.1 Candidatus Nanopelagicales bacterium
GTGGGCATCGTTATCAACGGAATGATATGTCGGTGCGCCGTGACCAATGTGGGCATGAGTAACCAAACCAACTTGTTCCAAAACTTCTAAAGTTCGGTAGATCGTTGAAAGGTTTACCGCAGCAGCAGTCTTTTGAACTTCAGACAAGAGTTCTTCCGGAGTTGCGTGGCCCAAAGTGTTTACAGCTTCCAGAACTAACTGGCGTTGTGGGGTGATTCGATAACCCTGATCGCGTAAGACGTCATCCCATTCGTTGCTCATGGTGTCATCGCCTTTGTTAGATGGAATGAAGCGTGCGATTTCATCGCATGACCTTCAGCGGCCATGTCATAAACCCAGCCGATGTTTCCATCGACTAAACCGTAAATGCGTTCGCCCGAATCAACTTGCTTTGCCGAGGCGGTGCGCAAAACTGCGTCAGTCTTTAACTCAACGCGAGCGCCAGTGATCTGGGCATTTTCTAAACCTGTAATTGTGACTTTGCCAAACCATGATTCTAGGAATCCAGTTGGATGGGCCAGAAGTAATTCGACTTCGTTATCTGGACGTGGGCGCCAGAATCCACTTTCCAAAGCAAGTGGGCGAACTCTTTCACCTTGATCATCAAGTTCCCAAGTGCGGGACCAATGAATCAGAAATGGCCGGCCGTCAGAGTGAATACTTAGTTCCTGACCAACTTGAATATCAGATTCCATAGTTGGGTAGCCAACAACACCAACCCCAACCCAGGTGCCAACAAGCCAAGACAACGGAGCTAAGTCCGGATGCAGTTTGGTGCTCATGCTTGACCCTTAAAAAGTTTGTAGACCATGTACGACGCATATCCAGTAATAGAAAGTGAAGCGACAACCAGTAATCCGGTATAGAACGTCTCAGCCATGTGACCAGTCTATCCGCCCAGTATTGTCAGGTAAGTAGCCAAGCCGAGGGGTAATCAACATGAACAATGCCGAAATCAAATCCATTCTTGAAGAAGCATCTACAGTGGCTGTAATAGGTGTCTCAAGCAACGCGGAACGAGCAAGCCATCAAGTTGCTGCCTACCTAATTGAGCAGACTCACCTTGATGTCTACTTGGTTAACCCAACTGTGAACGATGAAATCTTGGGCCAACGTGTTTACAAATCACTTGCTGAATTGCCAATAATCCCAGACATCATCGACGTATTCCGCAAGGGCGAAGACATGCCAACAGTTTTTGAAACAGAGTTCCCATCTATTGCAGATTCTGCTGCAGGCAAGACCTGGTGGATGCAATTAGGAATCACTAATGATGAAGTCGCAAAGCAGTCACAAGATGCAGGCATGAAAGTCGTCATGGATCGCTGTATCAAAGTCGACTACATGAATTTGATTCCAGAAGGTAAGTAGATTTCAAAAACAAAGGCTGGCTTCACAAGAAAAACATGGATTTCGCTTCACGCAAAGGGGTTTGCTTACGTTAGGAAAAAATCCGCTTTCCAATTAAATACATTTCGCAGCCAAGGCAAAAGTTGAACACGGCATTCAAAAATGCTGCACCTAACGCAAAGCCAACCGCGATAGTTGCAACAACCCCAGCACCTGCAAGAAGTGCGATCAAACCGGTCGCTGCAAATAGAAATCCGACGAACTGCGCAAACTGGGGTGGCTCGACTGCCTCCAAAGCTAATGGCTTTGCAATTCGGGGCAACACAAGTTTGCGATAAACAATTCCGTAAGGCTGAGCATGCAATCCAACGAATGCACCCAAAGCGAACACAACAGTTTGAATACTCAACAGCACGGTTGCAACACTCGATGGAATGGTCAGCAAAATTATAGCCAGAACAACGGTTGTGATGGCAGCGCCAAAGCGTGGCCCGCGTGGATCAATTTGCTTACTCATAGGACTAAACATTAAGTGAAACGTATTAAATGTGAAGGCTTATGAGTATTAGTTGCAAACTAATCGCACTTAGGGGTTTTCCGGTTTGCACATGTTGGAAATTCCCATAGATTCATACCTACGCAACGAGAGGTTTCTTATGTCTAACGGTGGTTATGTACTAATTGCCGTTCTTGCGCTCTCCGTGGCTTTCGGGATTTACCGAAAGGTAAGCGACGGCAGGCTCCGCGAGGAAATCGTGCCTCCACTTCAGGGACTTTCTGAACACTTACACCTGGATCACGATCACCCACCTCAGGTGACATTTCTCCAGTTCTCCTCTGAGTTCTGCCAGCCGTGTCGAGTAACTAACAAGATTCTTGAAGAGGTAACCAATAGCTTCCCTGCTATCTGCCACATTGAACTAGACGTTGTTGAACACATGGATCTGGTGAAGACCTATGGAATCACCCGCACTCCCACCACTTTGATTATTGATAAGTCTGGGACGGTACATTTCCGCGCCACTGGCGTTCCAAAGAAGGCAGAATTAACAGCTGCTGTCACTGACTTGGTTAATGTCTAAATTCTTTAAATAAATAAAGCCAATTCAAGCCCTTTTAGTTCTGCTCTAGACTTATGGACAGCGACTATATAAGTAGGTGAAGTAATGGCCCAGGTCTTATTACTTACCCGTGCGCTCACACCATCTAGTGCAGTTCTGCCAGGTCTAGAGCTTTTGAGCCATCACATAAAGGTGATGTCGCCGGAACCAACGGCATTAATCACAGCTCCTGAAGTTGATGTGATTTTGATTGATGGCCGCACTGATCTACCTGCAGTTCGCAGTTTGTGTCGTCTTTTGGAGACCACCGGCAACACCTCACCCGTAATTCTTATTACTACTGAGGGCGGCTTGGCTGCTGTAAATCACGAGTGGGGTTTAACTGACGTACTTTTGGTTGATGCCAGCCCGGCAGAGATTGAAGTTCGAATTCGACTTGCCACCACAAAAGTTGAAGCACCTAATGGTTTCGAATCCAGCAGTGAGATCAAAGCGGGCGAACTTTCAATTGACGAGTCAACATACTCCGCAAAGCTTCGGGGCCGAACTCTTGATCTAACTTTCAAAGAATTCGAATTGCTTAAGTTTTTGGCACAACACCCTGGTCGCGTTTTTTCTCGTGACCAATTGCTTCGCGAAGTTTGGGGTTATGACTACTTTGGTGGAACTAGAACCGTTGACGTGCACGGTCGCCGCCTACGCGCAAAGCTCGGACCTGAAAACGAAAATCTAATTGGCACAGTTCGCAATGTTGGCTATCGCTACGTAACAACTCCAGTAACTGACAATGAGTCCCACGAAGTTCTTGTCTGATCCATGTCATTTGAAGTCTCGGTTTTAACTCGGTTATCTGAAATCCAAACTGAAGAAGTTATGCAGCTCGCATTTGCTGCTGCGGCAATTGATGAGATGGCACCTCTTTCAGAACATGTCTTGATTCACTTGCATCATGGTGGCGACGATGCAGATGAACATTTAGTCGCAACTTCAGATTCTGGAAAAATCATTGGCTACTTACACCTAGATCAAACTGATGCGGTTGCCGGATCAGTCGTAGAAGTTGTAGTGCACCCAGAAAATCGAAGACAAGGTGTGGGCCGAGCCTTAGTGGAAGCAGCAATCGCAAAATCAGATGATCCAAGAATGCGACTATGGGCGCATGGTGAATTGACCAGTGCGTACACCTTGGCTGCGAAACTTGGCTTTGCTAAGACTCGAGAACTTTGGCAGATGCGGCGTTCACTTTTTGCCCCACTTCCAAAAGCTAACGATGCAGTAGGAATCACGGTTAGACCTTTCCAAGTTGGAATCGATGAACAATCCTGGCTGGACCTCAATGCCACAGTGTTTGCAGATCATCCTGAGCAGGGTCGAATGTCAGCACAAGATTTAGCCGTCCGAATGTCCGAGCAATGGTTTGATCCAGCTGGATTCCTAATTGCAACTCAAAAACAATCGGGTTCCGATGTAATGGTCGGCTACCAC
>JBEION010000133.1:0-3534 GCA_040377565.1 Candidatus Nanopelagicales bacterium
GATCGTGCACGTGCAGCCGGTGAAGATTCACCAGAAGCACTTGCTGCAGCGCATCGCGCCGAAACTCGTTTGAAGGCAGCTGCTGCGGTTACCGCATCAGGAATGCACAGCTAGTTCTATAACTTAAAAAGAGCCGAGATTTTTCTCGGCTCTTTTTATTTCACTTTGTAAGATTTAGAAGTTACTTTTTCACTTGGCGCAATGACTTGAACGCGGTAGGTACCAGAGCGCGACAACTTAACCTCTACTGATGGCGTAGTTGTGATCTTGAAAACTGTTTTCCATTTCTTGCCAACTTTGCGCTGCACCCAAGTCTTTGATCCCGTTGGTGCAGTCACAACTACGGTTAATTTGCGCTTCTTTGCGACCTTGACACTGAGGGTTTCTTTGATTGTTGGAACCACTACGACTGGTGCAGTCTCAATTATCGGCGCTGGTTCAGGTGTTGGCTGGGGAGTAGGAGCAATGATTGCACCTGGTGTGATGACTTCAGGGGTGCCGGTAACCAGCACATCAACTGGTTGCGGTGTCGATGTTGGAGTTGCACACACTGGGGTGGTGCATTCCAGTGAAGCAAATGGATTGATAACACCTAGTCCATATCGACTTACCGAATAATCGGAATTTGATTTAACTGCAACAGATTCAATTGCTGTTCGAATTGTGGCTGGTGAAGTACTGCCAGTGGCTGCGGTATTACGTTGAATTATCAGTGCTGCAAGAGCGGCAACATGTGGAGAAGCCATAGAAGTTCCAGAAAGTCGCGCGTAACCAGTCCCAGTTGGCCAGCTTGAAAGGATTGCTGAGCCCGGAGCTGCAACATCTATATAGTTTCCAGAATTTGAATAGCTTGCAATGAGATTTGATTCCGTGGTGGCAGCAACCGCGATAGCGCCGGGATATGCGGCTGGGTAACTTGCTGCTGCTCCGGATCCACCATTTCCAGCAGCTGCAACGACGGTAACGCCGCTTGCTACTGCTTGCTCAACGGATATCCGAATCAAGGAATAATCCAAAGTTCCGCCAAGGGAAAGGTTGATTACCTTTGCGCCATTTGCAACTGCGTAATCAATTGCAGCTGCAATGTCAGAAAGCCAGCCAGAGCCATCTGCACCAAGCACTCTGAGCGGCAAAATTGTCGCGCCAGGAGCTACACCAGTAATTCCAACTCCATCGTTCTTAGCTGCAATGATTCCGGCAACGTGAGTGCCATGCCCGTTCTCATCCAGCACCCCAGTGCCACGGCATACATTGGTCGGACTTGTAACCCAATCGCAACCATCGAGAACTTGACCACCATTCAACTCTGGATTCTCTCGATCTACTCCAGAATCGATAACGGCGACTTTAACGTTAGTTCCTGTAAAGGACGTATGGATTTCGGCTAGACGCATTGCTGTGTAGTTCCATTGCGTATAGGAAGTTGTGGGCGCTGGAATGGCGGCGGCACCAATTGTAGGTTCGTCAATCAGCGAAATTTTCTCGTCAACTAAAACTGCAATGAAATCGGGATCACTGGAGGTTGCTCTTAGCGTGTAATCAAGCGCTGATTTGGACTTAAGATTTATCACTGAGGTTTCTGGCTGGTTGTTTTCTTCGGTAACAACAATGAGGCGTAAAGCACCATCTGCAATCTCAGTTGCTAATTCTTGATAGCTAGAGGCTTCAGCGCGAACACTTTCTTGCCAGCCTGAATCCGGTGCCGAAACATCAATTGCGTTAGCAGGGGAGCTGGCCAGCGGACTTAGCAAGAGTGCCATTGCCAAGGAATAGGACATTAGGGTTCGCCGAGGACGCACGTAGCAGTCCTTTATTTCAGCGCTCATTTAGTTACTCCCTAATTCTTTAAGTTTAACTAATGTCCGATTGCCTGGAATCCTGAAAATGTCCCGTAATAGCCAAGGTTCATCCAAGTTTTACCGGGTTGTTGTCTTCAAAATCCCAACCTCTAGGCTCAAGGTATGACACCTCGCATCGCAGTAGTTGGCAGCATTAATGCCGATCTAGTGGTCCAGATGCCAAAGCTTCCAGGTCGTGGAGAAACGGTTAGCAGTGCCGAGCCAGCATGGTTCCCTGGTGGCAAAGGCGCCAACCAAGCTGTTGCCGCTGCGCGCATGGGTGGAAACGTTTCTATGTTTGGCGCAATCGGCGCTGATGAACCAGGTCAGATGTGTTTATCCGCATTGAAACAAAGTGGAGTCAATGTTGATGCAGTGGTAAAGGTTTCATCTCCAACTAGCACTGCACTTGTCATGGTTGAACATTCAGGCGAAAACCAAATCGTAGTTGCAGATGGTGCTAACCAATACGCATCCTTTGATGCCGCGCAAATTTCCGCCGCAGACGCTGTCTTAGTTCAATTTGAAATACCTGAGTCAGTGATTGTTGAAGTTGGGAAAGCGGCCAAAGGCATTTTCTGCGTTAATGCGGCTCCAGTTCGCGAATTATCTGATGAGCTGGTCAGTTTAATTGATGTCTTGATCGTTAACGAACATGAGTACGCGCAACTTGGCGAACCAAAATCAGGCCTAGTGATTGTTACTGCTGGCGCAAAAGAAGTGGTTGCTTACCAAAATGGGGAAGTTGTCGCTAAGTCACAGCCACCAAAAGTAGAAGCACTGGACACAGTGGGTGCAGGTGACACGTTTGTAGGTGCATTCGTGGTTGCTTACGCGTCTGGAATAACTATTCTCGATGCCCTAGATCTAGCCTGCGCAGCTTCTGCACTTTCAACGTTAAAACTTGGTGCTCAATCTGGAATGCCAACAGCAATTGAAGTAAACGAATTTTTCAATAAGTAGAGACATCTAAGTAACGAGGAAACATGACCCGCGCACTTTTAATTGACACTGACCCTGGAATTGATGACGCAGTTGCAATTGCACTTGCCTTGGCATCACCAGAAGTAGATGTCATTGGCATCTCTACCGTTGGTGGCAACTCTGGTCTTGAAGCTACGACGCGTAATGCCTTGCGCTTACTTGAATTCATGGGACGTTCAGACATTCCTGTGGCATCAGGTCATGACGAGCCATATGCCCGAGCCAAAATGGAAACTGGCTATGAACCAGTACATGGTCACGATGGATTAGCGGGAGTCGACCTTCCAGAGCCAACAACAAAAGTAGTTTCATCGGATGCACCGGCATTCCTGGCAGAGAAGATCCGTAACACGGCCCAAGTTCCTGCAACAATTCGATCTGCGACAGTGGTGTGTTCGACCGCTTTCAAACTTGAGACTCCAGTGATCGTTAGTAGCGAGGTGCCAACGCCATCAATTTGTGCGCCCATGGCTAACAACATGTTGCAGATGTCAACGATTTCTGGCTCGCGCGCGGCATTATCAATTACAGTCACGCCATTTGCAGTCACTGCTGCCATCAACAAAGTTTCGGTAGCTCCAACACTTGGAAAATCCAGATACACATGAGTGCCAACTAGACCACCATCTGGGGCATGAACAACGAGGTAGCCATGTTCATTGGTGACAGTCGCGCCCATTCGCTCTAAACCTGCGGTGTGCATATCAAGACC
>JBEION010000006.1:0-17858 GCA_040377565.1 Candidatus Nanopelagicales bacterium
ATCCGCCTTGTAAATGTGAACTTCAACTCCAGCATCACGAAGCAGTTGCGCAGTGACGGGATTGCCCGATGGCATAACGGCAACACCTGGACGAACTGCCAATACGTTGCACGCAAGTGACATATATTCTTCGTCGGGAACCGAGATGGTTTTGATTCCACGCTTTGCAAGTTCTTGCAACAAAGTAACTGGCGCTTCACGTTCATAAACAACAGCTAAGTCATCACGAATAGGTGAGATGACACTCATCAAGTGCAAGCAATATTCCGGTCCCATTGCATGTGGCATGTGGAATGAAAGCGCTTCGATTCCTTCGGCTGCAAAAATTTCACGTAGTTGTTTTTCACCAGCTTCGTTCGTGCGGTAAGTGCGGCCAATTGCAACTGTTTTGTTGTCCAACCAAAACATGTCGCCTGCATCTGCAGTCGCATCACCAATTAGAACTCCAACGGTTGGCATACCAAGTGCGTTAATGTCGCCAGCTAACATCGCTGGTTCCTTAACGCGTGCTTCTTTTGCACCTTGCAGCTGGATTACGCCAGTCGGTGTCGTGAATGCAGGATCATAAACAAAGCAAGCATCGGGTTGACCTGGTGCTTCTGGAAGTACATCAACTTCGCAACCAAGTTCGCGAAGTAATTCCACGAATGCTGAATGGTCAGCTTGAAGCGCATCAAGATCGAGTTGCTCTGGGGCTCCAAGCCAATGCGCGGCTTGGTAATCCGCATCACGAGTAGGGGGGCGAACTGCCACACGCTTTAAGTTGGCAACGGACGAAGAAACACCGAAATTAGACATGTCCCAATCTTTGCGGGCGGTGGCAATTGGCACAAACTCGGATTTTCGCCAAAGGCCTGAAAACCAGTTAATCTAAAGGTTCGAGGAGACGTCGCATAGTCCGGTCGAGTGCGCCTCACTGCTAATGAGGTAAGGGGTCAAACCCTTCGGAGGTTCAAATCCTCTCGTCTCCGCAGAGAAATAATCCCTGCCCTGTTGGGCAGGGATTATTTTTTTGTTCGGAATATGAACGGGGAGGATTTGGGAGGAGGTGCGTAGCACCGACGGCTCCTCTCGTCTCCGCAGACAAAAGACCCTCACCCTTTCGGGTGGGGGTTTTTGTCTGTCCGGAAATAGACGAGTGAGAATTTGGGAGGATTTGGGAGCGGATTGCGTGATCGCTGGCGATCACTTGCAATCGGATTTGCTATTTGAAGAATGCTTTATCCGCGAATAGAGCGAACAACGGCTCCTCTCGTCTCCGCTCGAGATTCACACTTGTTCCCTTGGTTAGAGTTTCGCGACATACTTTCTGTACCGTCACTTGCATGAAGAAAAAACACCTGGCACTTATTGCCACTGCCTCCGCCTTCATCCTCCTTGGCGGTGGTGCGCTAACAGCACAGGCAGTCATGAATTCGCAGATCGAATCTCGGATTAGAAGTGAATTACCTAAGGCGTCAGGAGTGCGAGCATCCATTCCACTCTTTGATATCCCGCGGAATTTTTCTTCGAACACCATTAAGTTGGTGAAGATCAATATCGAAGATTTATCCCTCGAGGGCAATGAAATAGAATCTTCGATTGCCATTTCGGCTGGTCACATCAGTAAATCTCAACCAACAATTGTTGGCTCTTTGGATGTCACTGCAACTATCCCTGCGGCTGAAGTCATCAAATCAGCTAATTTTGATGCTGCGCAAATTGTGGGGAGTGTCCTTCAAATCTCAGTTGGTGAAGGCGGGCTGGGGCAAGCGCAACTAGTTCCAAAGTTTTCAGATAAAACAATCTACTTCCAGCTTAAAAGTCTCTCAATATTGGGCAGCGAGATTCCTTCATCATCATTACCAGCCGATATTCAAGACCAAATCAAGAGCAAGAGCGAGCGCAAACTCAATATTCCGAAAGGCATGACGTTTAAATCTGTATCTTTAGGGACGAACGGACTTACGGTAAATCTTCATGGTTCGAATATCCAGATCGGTAAACTCGGATCAATACTGTAGGAGGAATCATGAAAATAGGTGCCAATAAACTGTTTCCAAGTGATCCGTCAAGGTATCAGGGATACCTAGTAGTGCGAATTGTTACTGCAATTTACCTTCTCGTAATGGTAGTGCGAAGTTCTATTCACCTCTTTGCGTCAGATGGTGGTGCCAGCAGCATTGCCGGTATTGATATTTCCGTAGCAGGCGGTGATAACATCGTCGGCATTTTCCATCAATGGGGAGCCACGCAACTAATTCTTGCCGTATTTCTGTTTCTTTTGTTTATCCGCTATCAAGGAATGACTCCATTGATTCTGCTAACTCTTGCAGCGGATCCAGTCATGCGCGCAGTCGCGGGCCGTCTCAAAACTTTGACAACGGACGGTCCACCACCAGGAGAAGTTCTAAATGGAGCAGCTTTCATCTTTCTTGTTGTCCTCTTTATCTTCTCTCTAATGGAGAAGAGTCCCCCGAAAGCAAGAAATTAACTAACGAGCAATAAAAGTTACATGTAATCGATACCCATGACCTGGCATGGAATCAACCTCTTTGCTGCCATTCAGGATTCCAACCCATGAATCAATGATTGCGGTTCCTACACCCGATTTTACTTCGGTGAGATCTTGACCAGGTCCATCATCGGTAACAATAATCTCTGTAGTTCCAGATGAGTCAGTGTTTATGAATATCTGAACTGCACTTGCCGGTCCATGAACTAGGGAATTCAAGATGGACTGTTCGACAATACGAAAAATTCCTAACTTTGAATTCGCATCTAGATCATTGGTAGTCGCATCAATCTGCATAGAAATTTCGATATTGCTTTGATATTGTTCGAGCAGTGTGTCAATAACGGATTCGAGATTTCCAGCTTCAAGATTAGGCGTCAATATCTGAGTTAATTCCCTCAAATCTGACGTTCGCATTTTCTCAAGGTGGTGAATTGAAGAGTCGATCACTTCATTCACTTCAGCTGAAGATTTTCCAGAGATCGATTTCAACTTTATTCCTACAACCATCAGGTCGGCCTGAACACGATCGTGCAGAAACTGCGAGGTTTGACTTCTAATCGATTCATCAAGGTTAACAAGTTCTTCACGATCAGTTTTTAACCTTTCAACTAAGCGAGTAGCTGAATTAAGTCGGTCTACGATCTTTCGTTCTGTTCTATGCATAATTGCAAAGATGAAAATGAGCACTAAAAAACCGACTATAAAGATACCTGGTGCTCTACTAATTGTTATTTGATTAACAGGATAAAAACGCTCCTCAAGAAATTTAGTCATGAGCGGTGAGTAAAGCAAGAATAGGCAGTAGCCAGCAAGAAGTTCGACGAGATAAAGTGTCAGGCTCTGGCTGCTCCAGGAGCGATACTTCATAAAGAGTGCAGCCAAGGTTGCACCGATCAGCCCCGGCATGCTTGCGACAAAAAGTAACTCAGCAGCGGCTTGCCACAGCTGTGAGCCTTTCGGCACCTGAGTAATTACTGGAATAAAACGGGAAAAGAAAAAAGCAAAGTAAAAAACAAAGATTAGATAAGGGTTATAGGGATACGGACCCAAAAATGAGAGATTTTTTCTGATTCGTAATTGCATCAACTCATCCTCATTAGTTCCATGTATCGCAATACAGCTGCTGTTTTTAGATCATCGCTTGGGGCGGCCTCTGGGAGCAGTACCGCATAAGAGCGTGATAACTCCTTCCTGACATACGAATAGCTGAGATCTAGCTGCAACGCAATATCTTGCGCACTCTTGCCTTGGGCACTCAGGGACATTATCGAACGTTGTCGAGGGGTCAGCTGGAAGTAAATCGACGATTGAACTTCACTATTTGCAACTTCTCCAAGTGAAACATTCTCCCAGTTACCCTTGCCCGAAGAAGTTAACTTAATAATATCTACATAGTCTTCTATCGACATCTCTGCTGACTTATCAAAAAATGACCAACCGCTGCGCATAGCCTTTGGTACTCGACTCACCATTTGTGAGACCGAGTACTGCGAGTAAATAACAATGCCGATGTACTCGTTAATATTTCTTAGCGCGATTCCTAATTCGATTCCATTTAGACCATTATGATCGAGTGCAAAATCAATAAGTGCTACGTCTGCCTTACGTACCAATGTGCGATTTAACACATCATCTGATTTTGCAAATGATCCGAGAATCTCTAACTCTTTCGATTGACCAAGCATTTCTCCAAGGATTCGTCGAAGAGCAGAGTCATTTTCAACGTAGAGCAATCGGGTCGGGCGCATGGCTTAAGTCTTGCACTCATTGGCGAGATGAAGGCGAACTGGTGTCACACCTGTTCTCTCTTTTTAAGAACTGTCACAGATGTATCAAACTCCATACTTGAAAAGATCTTTTAATCATATGTATCAGAATTTATCTACGATTTTTGCATGATCATTCTTGCTGCTTTTCGTCGTCGTAGTCTTGCTTCTTTTCTATCAGCTTTACTCATTGCATCTGGCTTGCAATTTGTGGCCGGAGCTACGCCCGCGAATGCCGCCACCGTAGAACCGTATGGACTTAATTACAGAAATGCTTACTTCAATGTTTCAGGGGGGCTTGCACCTTCGGGGAGTAATTTCCAAGTAGATAGCTGGTTCCGAATTAATGATATGGGCCCGGGAGAAAAAGTAGTAATCATTGGAAACAGCGGCTCGGGCATGATTTTGAAAGTTGTGGGTACAAATGAGATCTATCTTGGTCAAGCGTGGTCAAGCGCGGTCCAATTTACATGTCAAACCACTTGGGTCGCCGAAACTTGGTACCAACTAACTGTTGTTCAAGATGCTAACGGGCAGTTGGCTTGGATAAATGGTGCAAGTTGTGGAACCAAGCAAAATAGGGCTAGCTATTCGGGCGCGAGTCAAGTGGGTGGTCAGTCATCTCCAGAACGATTAACTTCGGATGGCGACATTGCCAGCTTACGATTTATGACTGTACCAACGGTATCGACCACAAGTTCGACGATCACGATGCCTTCGTACCCACTCGCTAACGTGGCGAACACGACATTTCTTCTACAAACTAATACCCTTTCAGTCCCGATGTATGACTCGACTGGAAAGACGCTAACGCGTGTCAACGTAGGTGGCGGGTACATCAGATCTTCACAGACACTTCTCACAGATCAAACGATTAGTTTTTCTCAGCCAGCAAATATGACCTATGGTGCGTCAAATCAAGTTATTACTGCCTCTGCAACGAGTGGTTTGAGTGTTGCTCTTGCAAGCACCACGCCATCCGTTTGCACCATTGTGTCGGGCGCGATAAACATCGTTTCCCCCGGAACGTGCACCATCACAGCCAATCAAGCAGGAAACACAACTTACAAAGCGGCGGCGGCGGTAAGCAAAAGCATTACGATTTCGTCTGCTGCATCAACTATTGCTGTTACAGGTTCATCATCCTTTACATATAACGGATCAGCGCAAGGACCTTCAACTGCTTCTGTAACCGGTTCAAGTGGCTCGGTAACTTACTCGTATGCAGGTTCCGGTGCAACAACTTATGGACCGAGTGCGACAAGACCAACGAGTCCTGGGTCCTACACAGCGACAGCTACAGTCGCAGCTAACACCAATTATTCGTCAGCCACATCAACGGCGTTTGCTTTTGTGATTGCGAAGGTTATATCAACGATTTCCATGTCAGGCAGTACCAGTTTTACATACAGTGGATTACCTCAGGGGCCTTCCACTTCATCCGTAACAGGATCTACTGGAACTGTAACCTATTCGTACGAAGGAACAGGCTCAACGAGTTACACAGCAAGTGCAACGAAACCAACCAATGCAGGAACCTACTTGGCCACTGCCACGGTAGCGACAGACGCCACGTTTCAAAGTGCAACCTCAACAACTTACGCCTTCACTATTTCAAAGGCTAATCAAGCCACTTTGACGATGGCGAATCAATCATTTTGGGCGCACCAGAATGCATATCCGAATACTTGGGTCCCTACTTCTGGCGGTTCTGGGACTGGAGCATTAGAGTTCAACAAAATTTCTGGACCTTGCACAATTGTTGGAGGTGTGCTTTCGGGAAATCCAACAGGACCAAGTGGGCCCAAAGTTTGTACTTACACGGTGACCAGAGCAGCAGACACAAATTACAACGCGACGACATCAGCTGAATTCACTGTAACTATGGCTTTCTCATTTAGCAAAATAGGTTTAGCTTTGCCGAGTGGTGCAACTACAGCTACGTATGGAACCCCAGTACAAATCACTGCTACTTCATTTGGTCAAATTCCAGGCAAGATCACCTTCCGGGCAGGGGGGCAGATAATCTCTGGATGCAGCGATCAGTCCGTTACTGCGGCTCCATGGACAACAACTTGTAGCTGGACTCCATCCCAATCTGGTTCGATAAGCCTGACATCAGATTGGGTTCCATTAGATACAGATACATATGACTCTAAAATTAATTCGCATCCATATAAATTAGCCACCGATCCAACAGCTACAACGACACCAGTCACAATTGCTGTGAACAAAATTGCGACAAATATTTCGATTGCATTGAACTCGCCAACTTCTACTTATGGATCTGTCAATACAATTACTGCTACAACATCTGTGCCAGGGTCTGTCACCTTTAAAACCAACCACTTTGACCCCATTCCGTACTGCACTGACGTAGCCACGACCCTAACGTCTCCGTACACCGCGCAGTGTGATTGGTTTCCTATAACCGTCGCTACGAGGCCTTTGTCCGCGGACTTAACTCCACAGGACACTGCCGCATACGCAAGTTCGGCATCAAATTCAGTAATGACAACGTCCGGAAAAGCTCAGATTACGATTACTCCAACTGCCGGACAAAGTAAGCGATATGGAGAAAGTAATCAAGCAATTACTTATTCGATCACATCTGGCGCACTTGTTGGCTCCGATACATTATCTGGATCTCTGACTTACACCGGCACTAACGTTGGTTCATACACAATCACTCGTGGCACTCTGACACACACTAAGTATGACATCACTCTTGCACCGGAAGTCTTTGAGATCACAGCCGCTACCCAATCGGCAGTCAGTTTGTTATCGGTTAGCTCTACCTTCAATCCAGCAAACAAGACAGTCTTACTTTCGGGTGCGGGCGGATCTAGCTCAGGCACATATTCGTTTGCGCTAGATCCATCAAATGCAACTGATGGTACTGATGGTTGTTCGGTGACCGGTTCAACACTTACTTACACTTCTGTTGGCATTTGCCTGGTTACTGTCACACGTTCCAGTGATTCGAATTTTCTAACCCGTAGTGATGTTATATCTGTATCGATCGGCACAGCTACCCAAACAATTACATTCGGATCACTCTCTGCAAAGGAATACTCGGGTGACACCTTCACAGTCAGTGCAACTTCTTCTGCATCACTGCCCGTTGTATTTACTTCAGTTTCGCAGTCAGTCTGCACAACATCGGGTAACTACGGAAGCACAATTAAACTTCTGGGAGTTGGCACCTGTGTTATCAACGCCAATCAAATCGGAGATGGAAACGTCGCAGCTGCGAGTCAGGTTTCACAGAACTTCGATGTTAACCCTCGCACTATTACGGTCACGGCAGATGCTAAATCAAAGAACTATGGAACAAACGATCCAACTTTGACTTATTCCGTTACAACAGGCTCGCTTGTGCTGGGTGATTCATTGACCGGAATGCTGTCGCGCGCAGCTGGTAGCGACGCCGGCAACTATCAAATCCAGCAAGGTTCGCTTACAACTGGGAACAACCCCAAGTATGCAATTAACTTTGTGGGTGCCGACCTAACTATCGATCGAGTAACGCCAAGTCTTGTTCTTTCCTATCCGAACTCAAACGTGGCAATCTTGCGACCAGGAGCAACTGTTACTCCAGCCCTAACTACCAGTTCGAGTTCTGGCGCTCTTAGCTTTGCCACAACAAGTGCGAGCTCAATTTGCACTGTCGATAGTGCCACAGGTGTGATCTCACTCTTTGGCGCAGGAAACTGTGCAATTGCAATGAGCACAGCTCAGACCACAAACTTCATTGCTCACACCCAGACAACAACTCTGACCGTGGCGCTTTTGAGCACATCGCTTGTCGGTATTGATCCAAATGATCTAATCAGCATGGGTCAGCCGTTCTACTCACACCCTGTTATCAATCAGTCCTACTCCTTTAGCAGCGGAAGTAACGGTGCATCTGTGTCTATCCCGGCAGGAACTCTTGACTCCAGTGTTCCTATTTCCGTGAGCCTTTTGACAGATTCTGCGGAACAACGAGCCTTGATCGGTGGAACCGGAACATCTGTGCTTTCAGTAGTGGTTTCATGGGTTGCCTCAGATGGATCTGTTCCCAACACAAATACTGGAAAGGCAATCTCTGTCACCTTGACTAATCCTGAAATCAAGGCTGGCGCAAAGATCTACAGCATCATTGGGGACCGAAGCCAGCTATTGGGAACTGCAACAGTGGATGGATCAGTCACAACGCTTATCACAGAGGATCCTGTCCTACTTGTGATCAACCCTGTCGCAATAGCGCAACCAGTTGTGAATGTTCCAGTTGTGAATGTTCCAGTTGTGAACGTGCCAGCAGCTAACTCAGTAGAGACAGCTGCTGCGATAACAGCAAATAGAGTGGCTGATGCAGCTCTTAATCCACCAAAAAAGATCACCCCACAGCTGTCGCTCTACACAGTCTCTAGTTCACTTCAACTCAGTGCCTACGACAAGGCAGCGCTTAAGAAGTATGTCAGCACGTTGAAAAATGGAACCTCTGTTAAATGCATTGGGTACTCATATGCCGGCAAAGTATCGAAAGCCAAAGCAACAAAACTTGCAAAGAATCGAGCTAACTCGGTTTGTAATTTGATGAAGGGTTACAAGAAGGATTTGAAAACTTCGATTGTTATCTATGACGCAAAGAAGGCCCCGGCTGCAGCCAAGGGAGCGAAGTGGGTTGGCGTTAGTTTCCGAATTGATGGGACCACGAAATAGATGATCATTTACAGCCGAATCATTAAGAAATTAGTCCAAGAATCCTTTCTTGCAGTTCAGAACCATGATTACGATTCGATATTGAAGGGCATTGCTGCGGAAAATCTCACGCATCGATTTGCCGGATCTAATTCCTTAGGTGGAGTTCGACATGACAAAGAGGCGCTAGAAAGATGGTTCAAGCGGGTTGGCACTGTACTGCCTAATTTACAGTTCGAAATAACGGATGTTTTAGTGAATGGTGGGCCATGGAACACAACTGTTGTTGCTCGATGGATTGCAACCTGCAAACTAGCTAACGGGGATCACTACATAAACCCTGGCGTCCACATAATTAAGATCCGTTGGGGTAAGGCTTACGACTTTGATGTTTATGAAGACACATTTGCGGTGACTTGCGGGCTTGATAATCAGGCGCGATCTGGAATTGACGAAGCTAAGGCGCCACAAATCCAAAGTTGAATTGGATTGGGCAGCTAAAAATTAAGACGCGAAGCGTGGGCCTCTCGTCTCCGCCAAAGAGAAGAGCCCCGAACTAATTCGGAGCTCTTCTAAACGCATAGAGATTATCTTGCGGCCTTGACTGCTAAATATCATTTCATTAATTGTTGATACGTCAACTCACTCAAGGTCTAATCTGACACTACGGGGTAAGGAAGGAAATCCAAGTGGAAAGTCTCGCACTGCTGGTATCCATAATGCTTTTGGCCGTTTATGGCTCTGGGTTGATCGCCTTTATCTGTTCGTGGTTTAGGAATCGAGTATCCGAGATCATTACATATATTTTCTCCGGCATCTCAGTTGTGAGCGGAGTCTTGGTTGGCTTTTCACTGCGCGAAGGAAATGGGTTCGTAATTGCATTGATTCCTACATCCCTGGGAATCATATCGGTGTGGAATCTGCGACGCCGAAAAAGGGATGCGGCTATTACTTCCTAAACTCTTACATCCGCCGCTGGAAACGGAACGCGATCGTCGAACTTAACCGACAGTCGTCCGGCAGTTCGCCAAACTCTTGCCAACGCATCTGAATCTTCTTCGGTAACCAAGTTGCCCATAACACGAAGTGCGAGTTTCATTACGGTGCGCGAACGCATTCCAACAGGACCAGCCTTTGGCAACAAACCAGGAACTGTTAACAGTCCAGCTAATCTTCGAGCAATAGAGAATGCGTATCCATAATGAGTTCGGAGTTCAGCTGGCCAAGCAACTGTGAAATCAGTTTCGGTTTCCAGCATCTGCGCAGCAAGGCGACCGGTTTCTAATCCGTAATCAATACCTTCACCGTTCAGCGGATTAACACATCCAGCTGCATCGCCGATAAACATAAAGTTCTTGCCAGCAATTCCCGAAACTGCTCCACCCATTGGCAACAAGAATGACCAAGGCATTCGAATGTCGCCAGAAAGTTTCCAGTCTTCGCGCTGTTGATCTGCATATGTATTCATCAATGCGCGAAGGTTTACATCAGCAGGACGTTTGTTTGTGGCAAGAGTTCCCACGCCGACATTTACTTCGCCATTTGCGAGCGGGAAGATCCATCCGTAGCCCGAAAGAATTTCATTCTTATCGTCACGTAATTCCAAGTGAGAAGAAATCCACTGGTCGTCATGACGTTCACTCTTGATGTAACCACGAGCTGCAACACCATAAGCGGTATCGCGATGCCATTCACGACCAAGTTTGCGACCAAGTTGGGAACGTGCGCCATCCGCAATGATTACTGAGTTTGCATTGATGGTTACAGTTCCGGTTTCAATTTTTACAATCACAGATTTGATTGCACCGGCATCCATCACAACGTCAGTTGCGCTGTGGCCTTCAAGAACAATTGCACCTGCCGCTTTTGCAATTAACATGATTTGTTCATCAAGTTCCATGCGTGGTGCTGCGCCGCCATAGTCGGGAAGTGATCCTCCTGGCCAAGGCAACAACAACTCTTGTCCGAATCCAGCAGCGCGAAGTCCCTTGTTGCGGGCACGTCCTGAAAGCCAGTCACTTAAACCAATCGCATTAAGTTCAGCGATCGCTCTTGGAGTAAGGCCATCGCCACACGGTTTATCGCGAGGAAAAATTGCGGAATCAATCAATACAACTTGGCGACCAGCGCGTGCTGCATAAGTTGCAGCTGATGAACCCGCAGGTCCAGCTCCTACAACTAATACGTCGGCATTGATCTCACTCACTCTTTTATTCTCTCGCGTTCCAGGAGTATGCGCATATTTGAAATTAGCGAGCTAGCCGTAAGGGAGACCTATAAAACTTCTGCAGAAAAACTACGGAGTGAGCGTCGGTCCCCAGATTTCATGCGGATCCGCAGGATCTGCATACTGAAATTGGGGACGCGAGCGGAGCGTTTTGATGCAGAACGTTTTATCGGTCGATTAAAGGACCACGAACTAAGAACTAAACAACACCAAATAATCGATCGCCAGCATCACCAAGGCCTGGCACGATGTAACCCTTTTCGTTTAACTTCTCGTCAACCGCTGCAGTAACTAATGTGACGTCAACATCGCGACCAGCAAGAGCTGCTTCAACTGCTGCGATGCCTTCAGGTGCTGAGAGTAAACAGATCGCAGTGATTTGATTCGCGCCACGTTCAAGCATCAAGTCAATTGCTGCAATTAAAGTTCCTCCGGTTGCCAACATTGGATCAAGTAAAAACACTTGGCGACCCTTTAGGTCTCCTGGAATGCGATCGGCATAAGTAGTTGGTTGCAAGGTGTCGTGATCGCGAACCATGCCGAGGAATCCAACTTCAGCAGTAGGCAAAAGTCTTGTCATGCCATCGAGCATTCCTAAGCCGGCGCGAAGGATTGGAATCACAACTGGAGTTGGTGCTGAAAGCCGAACACCTTGAGCTGGCGCTACTGGTGTTTGCACAGTCACTGCTTCAACGCGAATCGAACGTGTTGCTTCATAAGCAAGAAGAGTTACCAGTTCGTCAGCTAACCGGCGAAAGGTTGGGGAATCAGTTCGTTCATCTCGCAGAGCGGTCAGCTTGTGGGAGATCAGTGGGTGTTCTGTAATTAGTTTGCGCACGTGCTCACAATAACTGCAGCCATCGGGTTTCCAGAGTCTGGATCGAAGTTTTGTTATCAGTGTGACTGATGTGACTGATGTCTACTTACTCGATAACGGCTTGGTTGCAGTTGTCTGAACACGTACACCGAACGCGCGGTAAAAAGTAGCGCAACGTACACTTTCTATAGATATTGCGAATGTCGCAGTGTTATTAAGAGAGGAGCCCTCCGTGTTGAAGGGTGTAAAACTTGCCTCCGTCCTAGCTGTAGCCTCACTGGCACTTGCAGCATGTGGATCAAGTGGCGAAACCGCAGAAAGTGCAGCTCCGGCTGAAACTGCTGCAACTTCAAGCGTCAAGGTCGGAATGGCCTATGACCAAGATGGTAAGGGTGACGGCTCGTTCAACGACGCTGCATTCGCTGGCCTTTCAAAGGCTCAGACAGATCTTGGCGTTGAAATCAAGGAAGTTAACTCAGGATCAAGCGCAACTGATGCAACTCGCGAAGAACTTCTAACCCTTCTTGCTGATGGTGGATACAACCCAGTTATCGCAGTTGGCTTCGCATACAGCACAGCACTTGCTGCAGTAGCTCCAAAGTTCCCAGAGACAACTTTCGCAATCGTTGACTCAGTTGTTGAATCACCAAACGTTGGATCATTGATCTTCGCTGCAGAGCAGGGTTCATACCTAACAGGTGTTATCGCAGCAACTGCATCACAGTCCGGCACCATTGGTTTCATTGGTGGCATGGAAATCGATCTAATCAAGGCTTTTGAAGCTGGTTACATCGAAGGTGCACAGTCTGTTAACCCAGACATCAAGATCGAATCCAAGTACATGGGCGCTGCAGGCGACAACACAGCATGGAACGTGCCTGAAAAGGCAAAGACTGCAACTGATGGCATGATCGCCAACGGTGCAGACGTTATCTATGCTGCTGCTGGTGGTTCCGGTCTAGGTATGTTCCAGTCTGTTAAGGCTGCTGCCGATGGTGGAGCAACAGTATGGGCAATCGGTGTTGACTCTGATCAGTACACAGTTCCAGCACTAGCTGAATACAAGGACATCATCGTGACATCCATGTTGAAGCGCGTTGACGTAGCTGTATACGACGTTATCGCGGCCGTAGTTGACGGAGCACCACTAGTTGGTGTCCAGAACTTCGACCTATCAAAGGATGGCGTTGGTTACTCAACATCCAACTCTGCTGTATCTGCTTTCACAGATGCTGCTGATGCAGCCGCTGAGAAGATCAAGTCCGGCGAAGTTGTAGTTGGTACAACCGTTAAGTAACAAATAACTCCCGTGAGGGGGGGGTGGAAATTTCCCCCCGAGCCTCACTTTTTGTTTTAGGAAGTCGTAAGTTTAGGTAGTGAGAAAATCTGAAAGGCGCGGTCGAAGCTAATGAGCCAAAGTGCACTAGCGGTTGAACTCAAAGGGATCTGGAAGCGGTTCCCTGGAGTTATTGCAAACAGCGACATCAACTTAAAGGTTGCTTCTGGAACAGTTCATGCCATTGTTGGCGAGAACGGTGCCGGTAAGTCAACGCTTATGAAGATTCTTTATGGCATGCAAAAAGCTGATGAGGGAACAATCTCTATCAACGGCAGCGACCTAGTTTTCAACTCACCTTCAGATGCAATCGATTCAGGGATCGGCATGGTGCACCAACACTTTATGTTGGCTGACAACTTCACAGTTTTAGAAAATATTGTTTTAGGTAGCGAACCAAAAAATGGTATTCGCTTAGATTTTGCAAAAGCTCGCAAGCAGATTTCTGAAATTGCTGCTGAGAATGGCCTAGCAGTAGATCCAGATGTATTAGTTAGTGAACTTGGTGTTGGCGATAGACAACGAATTGAAATTCTCAAAGTGTTGTATCGCGGCGCGAAGATTTTGATTTTGGATGAACCGACTGCAGTTCTAGTTCCGCATGAAGTTGATGAACTTTTCAATACACTTCGAGATCTTAAAAAAGAAGGTCTAACTGTTATCTTCATTAGTCACAAACTGGATGAAGTTTTATCTATCGCAGACGAGATCACTGTGATCCGTCAAGGAACCACAGTTGGCAGCGTTAACCCTCACACTCAAAATGTCTCAGCCCGAGATCTTGCCGAAATGATGGTTGGAAATGAGCTTCCAACTCCAGAAGCAGTTGGCGACACAATTCAGGATGAAGTAGTTCTAAAGGTTGAAAACCTTTCCGTATTTGCCAAGGGTGGCAAAGCAATTGTTGACGACATTTCCTTCCAGATTCGCGCTGGTGAAATTGTTGGCATCGCCGGCGTCGAAGGCAACGGCCAAGCTGAAATTCTTGATGCCTTGATGGGTATTGAGTCAGCAACCGGCCGCGTGCAGTTTAAAGACGAAGACATTACTAATAAGTCAACCCGGCATCGTCGCGAACTTGGTATCGGTTTTATTCCAGAAGACCGACATCGCCAAGCGTTAATGCTTGAAGCTCCGCTTTGGGAAAACCGAATGTTGGGACACCAAACTAGTTCACCAAATGCAAAAGGTATTTGGCTAACACCACGAAGTGCCAAGGCAGACACTAAGCGAATCGTTGAGGAATACGACGTGCGTACCCCAAGTATCGACGTCCTTGCCAGCGCACTTTCCGGTGGAAACCAACAGAAACTTATTGTTGGCCGCGAGATGTCTGGTGAACCGAAACTTCTTATTGCGGCTCATCCAACACGTGGTGTTGACGTAGGTGCGCAAGCTGCGATTTGGGATCACATCCGCAATGCTCGCCAATCTGGTTTAGCAGTTTTGTTAGTGTCGGCTGACCTTGATGAACTAATCGGCTTGAGTGACAACATCAAGGTCTTGCTGCGAGGAAAGTTTGTAGCAGACGCAGATCCAGCAACAGTGACTCCACAAGATCTTGGAACTGCAATGACTGGTGCAGGAGAGGCAGCCTAATGAATCTTCGCAGAATTGGAATGAGCCTGATTGCACCAGCAATTGGATTGTTCATCTCACTCGCCGCTACTGCAGTCATCTTGATTGCAATTGGTGCCAGCATTTCAACGGTTTTCTCATCGATGTGGAATTACGGAACTTCACCACGCGCTATGTCTTTGATGCTTAACCTGGCAACCATTTATTTCTTAAGTGCGTTAGCAGTTTCTATCGGCTTCAAAATGAATTTGTTTAACATCGGTGTTAATGGTCAATACGTACTCGGTGCGCTGGCTGCGGCAGTAGTTGCTAGTAACTTAACGTTGCCGAAGGTTGCCTCAGTTACCATCACAATTTTGTCAGCAATGTTTGTTGGTGCGCTTTGGGCTGGAATTGCAGCGTGGTTGAAAGTAGCTCGCGGAGTTAGCGAAGTTATCTCCACCATCATGTTGAACTTTATTGCAATCGGAATCATCAGTTACATAATTGTGCGGACTCCGATTGGTACCGAAACTAGTTTGAACATTCGTGGTACCGCTGCGATTCCAGAATCGGGAATGCTTCGCGGCATTGCGTTTATCGATCCAGGAACTCCAATCTATGGATTCTTTTTCATCTCGATCGTTATCGGTATTGCATATTGGTTCTTACTGAATCGCACCCGCTTTGGTTTTGATCTGCGAGCAACTGGAAAATCTGCCACCGCAGCCCGTACTAGTGGCGTGCAATCAAATCGCATGATCGTAGTAACTATGTTGCTTTCAGGCGCAGTTGCAGGACTGGTTGGTCTTCCGTATCTACTAGGTGACACCGGTTCCTATACCTTGCAGTTCCCAACTGATTGGGGCTTTACTGGAATTGCGATCGCACTGCTAGGTCGCAACAATCCGCTGGGTATTGCACTCGGTGCAATCCTTTGGGCCTTCTTAGACATCTCTAGTGGCCAGTTGATTTTGGAAGGTGTCCCACGTGAGATCTCAACGATCATGCAGGGATTGATTGTGATTGTGGTTGTTATCTCCTACGAGGTAGTTCGCCGCTATCAGGTTAAGAGTGAGCAAACCAGTGTTGCTAAGGCATTAGAAAAGCAGGAGGCACCAGTATGACTTACTTAAAATCTCGCCGATTTATAGGCGCTGCCTTTACTGCCATCACCATGCTTTCAATTACTCGCACGATCACTGGCAATGGTGACCTCACCAGCACAGTGACTATCGCACAAGCCCTAGTTTTCGCATCACCAATTGCACTTGCTGGTCTTGCTGGTATTTGGGCAGAACGCGCTGGCGTAATCAACATTGGCCTAGAAGGCATGATGATCCTTGGAACCTTCGGTGCTGGCTGGGCTGGTTGGCAATGGGGGGTTTGGGCCGGTGTTCTAGCTGGCGTGATCTTCGGCGCTATCGGTGGATTACTGCTTGCGGTTGCTGCAGTCACTTTCGGTGTTGACCAAATCATTGCTGGTACAGCTATCAACTTGTTGGCACTTGGCTTAACTAAATTCCTTGCCATCTTGCTATTCACGAATGCACCTGGTGGTGGCCAAGCGCAATCTCCTCCTATTAAGGGTGAGATTCCAACTTTCACAATTGATTCAATTGTTGGTCCGCTCACGACACTTCATGAACAAGGCATCTTCTTCATAAGTGATTTAGCCGGAATTGTTGCAGGGTTGTTCTACAACCTGTCCTTGCTAACAATCATTACCTTCTTATTGTTTGTAATGACAAGTTACCTACTTTGGAAAACTGCATTTGGTCTCCGCTTGCGTAGTGCTGGTGAAAATCCATGGGCCGCTGATTCACTTGGCGTAAAGGTTGTTCAGTTCAAGTACGCAGCAGTTGTGTTCTCCGGAATGCTAGCTGGCCTTGGTGGCGCTTACCTTTCGATCGCATCAACGATCTACCGAAATGGAAACACAGCAGGTCGAGGCTTCATTGGTTTAGCAACCATGATCTTCGGTGACTGGCGACCAGGTGGCACTGCCGCAGGTGCATTGATGTTTGGTTACATTGACACTTTGCGATTGATTGACACTGGAAACCAAAACGTTAAAGGTTTGATTCTGCTAGGTGCAATCATTCTGTTTGCAATCGGCGGAATCATGCTGCGTCGAGCCCGTCGCAACTCTGCAATTGGGTTCTTGATTCTTGGATCCGTAATGATTGGCGCATACTTCTCAGCAACTTCATTCCCACCAGAAGTTGCCCAGGTTGCTCCTTACATAACCACGCTGTTGGTTCTGGCAACTGCGTCACAGAATTTGCGTCCACCTGCTGCTGATGGTGTTCCATATCGAAAGGGAGATCATCACTAATGGAAATCAATTGGGATGAATTACGAAGCGCGGCAAGTGGCGCAATGGCAAAAGCGTATGCACCTTATTCGAACTTTCCAGTAGGTGTTGCTGGACTAGTTGATGATGGTCGCATTGTTACTGGCTGCAATGTTGAGAACGCTGCTTATGGTGTTGCACTGTGTGCTGAGTGTGGGCTGATTTCAAGTTTGATCAGCACCGGTGGCGGAAAGCTTGTTGCAGTTGCCTGCGTGGATCGACACGGAAATGCGCTGATGCCTTGTGGTCGCTGTCGTCAACTGCTCTGGGAGCATGGCGGTCCAGATTGCCTACTTGATTCAGTGTCTGGGATTAAGTCAATGACTGAAGTATTACCTGATGCGTTTGGCGCGCATGATTTAACAGATCGTCTTTAAACACATTAGCCTTACAGGTATGACACTTCCCCGAGTGAAATCAACATCATGAGTGCTGAAAAGTTTGCGGCAGTCGACTTGATTGCTGCTAAGCGCGATAAGCAAGAACTTTCTGATTTACAAATTGATTGGTTTGTTGACGCTTACGTTCGCAACATAATTGCTGAAGAACAAATGTCCGCGATGGCGATGGCGATTTTGCTTAACGGGATGAACCGCCGAGAGATTGTGCGCTGGAC
>JBEION010000271.1:0-1809 GCA_040377565.1 Candidatus Nanopelagicales bacterium
AGTTTCCCGCGTCTGATAGCTAACTAAACTTTTAAATCCCCTCGGCTTTAGCTGGGGGGATTTTTAGTTGGTTGAGAAGTGATCCCAGCCTTTGCCGGAGTAGGTCTCGCCATCAACGGTTACAGCTGGCTCTCCAGCTTCGACTGATCCAATAATGGTCCAGCCAGAAGGCACATCAAGGGCATTTGTGAATGTGGCAGCAAATGCATGATCTTCACCACCGGTCAAAATCCATTCCAGCGCATCGCCATTAAAAGCCGAAGCTGCGGCCGCAAGTGGTTCAGGAATTTCAAATTCGGCAGTCTTGATATTGATTGAAACTCCAGAGGCCTTAGCAATGTGACTCAAATCTGAAACTAACCCATCGCTGATGTCGATCATCGAAGTCGCATGAGTTGCTAACCGAACTAATTCATAAGGTGGTTCTGGAACTCGGTGAGCTCCAACTAAAACTCTTGGCGATCTAAAGCCGCGAGAAAGCATTAACAATCCGGCTTGGGCAAACCCAAGTCGACCAGCCAGGGCTAAAACATCTCCTGGCTTTGCACCGGATCGCAGAATTGCAGCCCGCTCCCCTAGTTCGCCTAACGCAGTAACACTGATTGCAATTGAATCGCCACGAACTATGTCTCCCCCGACTACGGTCACGCCGACCAATGACGCTTCTTCGCTCAAACCATCTGCCAAACCCATAACCCAAGACACTGGGGTATCGGAAGGCAAGGCCAATCCAACTAGTAGTGCCGTTGGTGTTGCTCCCATAGCAAAGATGTCGGCTAAGTTTTGCGCTGCAGCTTTGCGACCAATATCTTTTGCTTCTGACCAATCAAGACGAAAGTGCACGCCTTGCGTCAACATGTCTATACATGCGACAACGTTCCCGCCCTTGGCAGATACAACTGCAGAGTCATCACCAATTCCAACTGAGACAGTTTCAGTTGATGATTTAGCCAGTCGGGCAGCAATTGCATCAATCAACGCGAATTCGCCAAGTTGGCCAACGGTCTGTTCGGTCATGTATTACACGTTAGCGCGATTAGCGCAGACCAACACCACGGCGAAGTGCATCTTGCACCAAGGCATCAACCAGTGCTGGGTAATCAAGACCAGTTTCCGCCCACATCCGCGGGTACATCGAAATTGGCGTGAAGCCTGGCATGGTGTTGATTTCGTTAATCACAACATCATTTCCGGTGACAAACATGTCTACCCGAGCAAGTCCTTCACCGTCCATCGCCAAGAAGGCCTGAACCGCTAGCTCACGAAGTTTCTCGTGTTGGGCTGGATCGAGTTTTGCCGGAACCGATAACTCAACTGAGTCGTCCACGTACTTTGCTTCAAAGTCATAAAACTCGTGTCCATCACGCACAATGATCTCGGCACAAACACTTGCCTTAGGTCCTGTGCTGGTACCTAAAACGCCACATTCAATTTCGCGAGCATTTTCAATACTTGCTTCCGCAATAATTTTTGGATCATGAATTCTGGCAGCTTCAATTGCAGCCACTAAGTCATCGTGAGATTTAACTTTGCTGATTCCAACACTGGAACCAGCGCGACATGGCTTAATGAAAACTGGCAAACCTAAAGTCTTAATGCGCGCCAAGCTGGCATCTTTTTCAGTTAGCCACTGCGCATTGCTCACAACTTCGTACGGACCAATTGGCAGTCCGGCAGAGTGCATCATTGCCTTTAAGTGCGCTTTGTCCATTGCGGCGGCTGATGCAAATACGCCAGAACCCACATATGGAATGCCTGCTAATTCAAGTAGACCTTGAATCGTGCCATCTTCGCCCCATGGTCCATGGA
>JBEION010000165.1:0-2987 GCA_040377565.1 Candidatus Nanopelagicales bacterium
AAGAACGACTGTGCCATTAACTGTTCTGCGAATACCGAATGCCCCTTCCAAGTTCGAATGGCGTTGAGCAGCAGTCAATCCCACTTGATCCAAAACGATCCGACGGAGATACAGATTTGTTTCGTCCATAGCTATTGAGTTATTACGCTGCAACATATTGCTACAAAGGTTGGTAACTGAATCAAATCCGCGTTCCTTAATCTTTTGATGAGAACTAGGGATTGGAATCAAAGTTAGATTTTTGAATCCTAGGAACTTATCTAATGTGTTGTACAAAACTTGTGATAGTAATTCGACGTATTTAACTTCACCATTCTTGTAGCAGATCAAGGCATCTCGAAGCCAACCCGCATACTCACCAGCACAGAAGCATGACGTGATTTCACTTAAGTCTTTGGCTCTAAAAGGCGCTACTCCTTTGATGCAGGTTGGGCAAAACTCAACACCAAGTCGTGAGCAGATCAAACATCTGGGTGTAAAAACCAATTGCTTCAAAATTGACATAAGTCAGTCTGAAATATGAATGTACGGGTTAACCCAGGATTTTTGCGAGTGTAGATAAATCCAGGTTGTTGAATTAGTCGGAGAAAAATCCACCAATTCCAGAGGCCACTTGTACCCAACTTCCAAAGCTCTGCTGGAACACCAATTGGTTTGTGCCATCAACGGCAGAAATGTAAAGCTTGCCAGTTCCATCAACCGAAATCTGTTGGGCTCCAACCGGAGTGCTGAACAACTTTGTTTTCCCATCAAGCAGCGATACATCAAAAACGAGTTCACTTTTTGTTTCATCTGAACCAATGACTGCAATAGAAGTTGGTGAACTCCATACGATGTCACGAATTGCGGTAATTGATCGCTCAATTCTATGTAAACCAATTATTCGAGTTTCTGAGTCTGTCTTGAAAACTGCTCCAACAGCTACTACATCTTGGATGCCATTTGATAACACAACGGCTACCCGAACGCCATCACTTGAAACCAAAACTTGCTTGACTTGATCATTTGTACCCAGAGTTGACGCATCTACAGATACCGGACGCAAACTGCCGTCGCGGGTAACTTCTCGCACTCCTTGACCAAAGTCTGAAAAATAGATATTTCCATCTCGATCCCAAGTCGGCTTGGAGATTTGATCTCCTTGGGCAACCAACTTAAATTCAGATTCTGCAGAATTAGTTACTTGCAGAGATTTACGATCTGCTGTGACGGTTGCAATTTGAGAACCACTCAGGTTTGGGGTCGCGAAAACTAGCGGTGCTGGAGCTGTGTACTTTAGAGTTTCCAATTCATTTACGGCCGAATAAATCTCTTCATTTCTGATCACATTCAAAATCTGCAGATTGGGATCAGGTAACGTCGAAAGGTCTTGCCAATCCTGAATGGTTTGAAGCGCACCAATATTTGAAAGTGCAAGTGGCTGCCCCGAAACGGATATCTGAACTGCAGAAACATTGGGCAGAACATTTAAAGTCCATACCAACTGGGCCGAGAGAGCTCGCCTAGTATCTTCGTCCGCTCCCAAAATTTCATTCGATAGGTCAACTTGGGCAATTCCGTTTGTGATCGGTACTGAGCCATACGTCAAAGTTGTGCCAACTGGAAAAGCGCTTGCTGCAACCGGTGACAAATATGGTGACGGACCGTCCAGAAGTGATTTAACCAAAGAGGTTGCTGCTCCAGAGTTACTCACCGGAACTAAAACGTTGTCAGTGACTAACGACGTTAACTCAGTGTTGAAAAAGTAAATTGGAAAACTTCGGAATGAGCGATCCACGTCGCCACTCGATAACAAAATTCCATCACTTAAGTTTGTAATCCGCCATTGTCCACCGGCATCTTGAGCTACCTCAAAAGTTCTGGAAATTTGGGCGCCAGGGTCACCGCTTTGATATCTTCCCAAATCCGAGATAGTTCCAAGTTTTTCTGCGCTAACAGTTAATGCAGGTGATTCACCAGCAACATCAATAGATGATGCTTCATAAATCTCGATACCAGTTAATGGATTCCAGTTACCGGCCGACTCAACTTCTAGGTACTGACGAGCTATTCCATAGTTTTCAGATGGATCGGCGCAAGCATCCAGGAAACCACGCACAATTTCTTCTGGAGACATTCCGTCACTGGGAGGTCTGGCAATAACTCTTACAAACTGCGCAGAAGTATCTTCTGAAATTTCTTCACCGAAGTACACCTCACTTGACATTGGAATGCCCGCGCAGCCTGAAAGTAAAAGTGCCAGTGCAAGGAATCCACCAGTAACTTTTAGTCTCATGGTGCACCAGCCGAAATTGCCACCGCAGAAATTGCGCCTAACTCAATACGAGGCAGCGTCAAAACAAACTGCGCACCCTCATTTGGCGCACCCCATACGTCGATGATTCCGCCATGCAGCGCTGCATCCTCTGCAGAAATTGACAGTCCTAGACCGGTGCCGCCGAGGGTACGTTGCCGAGCTGGATCAGCTCGCCAAAAGCGCCCAAAAACTCTTGATAAATCTTCAACGGCGATTCCTTGACCGTGATCTCGAACCGAGATAGAAACGCAAGACTCATTTCCTAAAATTTCGACTTCGACATTGGTGCCATCGCAATGCTCAATTGCATTCACTACTAAATTTCTAATGATTCGGAGACTCGGCGCTTGTCCGCCATCACCGTTGTATCGCCACTACTTGCAAACTTGAACTGAGTTGAGTGTTCTGCAGCGATTTCTTCGTTGTCCCACAGAATTGCTTCAGTAACTGTGGCCAAATCGATAGCTGCACTCTCAAGTGGCGAAGCTCCCGCATCAATTTTGCTCATTTCAAGCAGATCGCTCAGCAGTAAATCGAACCGGTCTACTTGATTTCTAAGCAGTTCTGCCGATCGAGCCATGTCTGGATCAAAATCAGCTCGAGCGTTGTAAATCATTTCGCTTGCCATTCGCACGGTTGTTAATGGCGTGCGCAATTCATGCGAAACATCAGACACAAACTGTTGTTGAAC
>JBEION010000290.1:0-1543 GCA_040377565.1 Candidatus Nanopelagicales bacterium
AGAAATTACTGCTTCTGGAATCATCGGCATATAAATTGCAACGCGATCTCCAGCTCTAATTCCTAATTCGGTTAAGGCATTTGCAGTTTGACTTACTGAGTCGAGCAAGTTCTTGTAAGTAATGGTTTGAGTATCGCCGCGTTCACCTTCGAAATGAATTGCAACTCGCGATCCATTTCCGGCGGCGACATGTCGGTCAACACAGTTAACCGAAATATTTAATTTTCCGCCTACAAACCATTTAGATACTGGGGCTTCAGTCCAATCAAGAACTTGATTCCACTTGGTATCCCATTGCAGATTTTCTGCTTGCTTTTCCCAGAAACCTTCACGATCGGACTTGGCGCTTTCATAGAGATCTGCTTTGCCATTGGCCTGGGCAGCAAATTTTTCAGATGGTGGAAATACTCGGTCTTCGTGAGACAAGTTCTCTAACGCTTCGCCGCTCATTTTTCCACGCTTTCATGTTGATTCTGTTTAGACACCAGAGCACTCTCCCGTTGCTACGGCTTGCGTAGCAGTACTTGCTGTTTCAACTCCAACCATAAACTCTTTGGCGGTCAAGGCGTAGCCCGTTTCGATATCTGTTGCTGAGGAGGCGAAAACTAAACCTGCCACCGAGCCATCTAAGGCAAACATTGGGGCACCGGAATCGCCCTGTTTGATGTCCGCAGAAATCGCATAGATCTCGCGCGTTACTTCCGCTTTTCCATAAATGTCTGTGCCGGTGGAATCCGAGACGCTTCTGACTCGTGCTGGGATCAGCGTGAGTGGTCCACCGCCTGGAAAGCCTGCCACTACTGCATTGTCACCTCGACTTAGTGGCTCACTGATTCGCAACGCGACAGATGGAAAGTCTTTGGTTCTGATGACGGCAACATCTCGAGCCGGATCAAAGTAAACCACTATTCCTTCAAAGGCTTTACCTTTGCCTTTAACGCGCAGCGTTGGATTTTCAACACCTGCAACGACGTGGGCATTTGTGAGGATTAAGTCTGGACCAACTACAAAACCTGAGCCAGTAAGTCGAGTGCCACACTCTTCAGCTATTCCTTCAACTTTCACAACTGAGTCCAAGCCAGCAATTACTGCTGGGGCATCCACGGATGTTAGATCGGGAGGTTCCACTGCAGGTGCTAGCAAAACATTTGCAAAGCCTTCGGGTAAACCTGAGTCTGAAACATAAATCCGAACCGATTCAACACCATTACGAATCTGAATGGGCATGTATTGCTCGAGTGCATTAAGAACTTTTGATTGGGAAACCGTATTTGTAAATGATGAAACCGGAGCAGCTAACAAAGTTGTGGCAAGTAACCAAAACACAATGGACCAAGCAACTAGTGAAAGTGCCGCGCCAGTTAAGTTATCCAACAATCGAAGTGGCGACCAACTAAATAAGTTTCGAAGCCTGCGACCAATAAAGCCACCAACTGCGCTACCCACTCCGATACCAATAAACAGAGTTGCTGCACTCAGCGCAGTTCGAGTTAGTGATGTTGTTGTTGATGCGCCATTAACTATGTCAATGACAGATTTGCCG
>JBEION010000211.1:0-2464 GCA_040377565.1 Candidatus Nanopelagicales bacterium
GCAAACATGGCTGCCGCAAGTAACTTCTCGGGTTACAACAATGCAATCACTGGAACTGCTGACCTAATGGCTGATGAGCTAAAGAACGATCCAGGTGTAATTGTTCCAGAAGAGAACAAGGCGCTACTTAGCCCAATCCCTCACTGTGGCGAAGAAGCTCGCGAGCTATACACCCAGGTGTTCACCAATTGGTTGGCTAGTCAGTGATCACTCACTAGTTAAACAAAGCAGCCTCACCTTCGGGTGGGGCTGCTTTCTTTATGGGTCTAAAACTTGAATATCCTTACAAGTAACCAATCACACTTTAAATCTCTATAAATTGGCTTGACCGAATCTATATTTATCTCCATTCTTTAAGCAGTTGCCCTTTTAGGAGAGATAAATGACATCCGAGGAATTTGAAGTAGTAGTGGTTGGAGCCGGCCAAGCTGGCGTTGCGATGAGTGAGCACCTAACTAATGCTGGAATTTCACATGTCGTTTTAGAACGGGCTCGTATTGCAGAGCGCTGGCGCTCCGAGCGTTGGGATTCATTAGTTGCTAACGGCCCAGCTTGGCATGATCGCTTCCCTGGCTTGGAATTTGAAGGATACGATCCAGACGCATTTGTGCCAAAAGAGGCAGTTGCAGATTACTTTGTTGCCTACGCCAAGAAATTCAATGCGCCGATTAGAACTGGTGTTGAAGTTAAGTCAGTTACCAGAAATTCGACAAACGCTGGATTTAAAGTCGTAACCTCTGACGGTGAAATTGAAGCCAAGTATGTAGTGGCAGCAACCGGTCCATTCCAGAAGCCAGCGATCCCACCAGTAGTTCCAGCAAACTCAAACATCAATCAACTTCACTCAAGTGATTACCTCAATCCGGCACAACTTCCAGCAGGTGCAGTACTAGTTGTAGGTGCAGGATCATCCGGGGTGCAGATTGCTGCAGATTTGAGAAGTGCTGGCCGAGAAGTGTATTTATCCGTAGGTGAACATGATCGACCACCAAGGAGATACCGAGGCCGAGACAATGTTTGGTGGTTGGGCGTATTAGGTAAGTGGGATCTAGCAACTCCTCCAGCTGGAGCCGAACACGTCACGATTGCTGTCAGTGGATTTGAAGGCGGTCGAACCGTAGATTTTCGAAATGTAGCTGGTAGCGGCATCACACTTCTTGGACTGACTACAACTTATGAAAATGGCGTGCTGAAATTTGCAGATGACTTAGAGCGAAACATTGCACGCGGCGATGCAAACTACTTATCGGTTCTTACTGAAGCCGATGAATTCATCGCGCAGAATAACTTGGATCTACCATTGGAGCCCGAGGCTCACGTATTGGGACCAATGCCTGAATCCGCAGTAAATCCAATTCGAGAGATTGATTTAGCGGCTGCAGGAATCACAACAATTCTGTGGGCAACTGGATACTCAGTTGATTACGGTTGGCTACAGGTACCAAAAGCGCTAACTGAAGCTGGAAAGCCGCAACATCAACGTGGAGTTTCAAATGCAAGTGGGGTCTACTTCCTAGGTCAAGCCTGGCTTTCAAGACGAGGTTCGGCATTTATCTGGGGTGTTTGGCATGATGCAAAATTCCTCGCGGATCAAATTCAAATTCAACGCAGCTACAAGAGCTACTCCGGCTCAGCTCGAATCATCCAATAATTGAAATGACCATTAGCTAACCCCGGCTTTCGACTAACGTAAAACTTGAACCTACTAAAAGGAAAACGATGACTCACAAGAGAATCCGACCATTCAATACCAAGGTCACTTATCCTGAGCAAAATTTGGATAACGATCTAGCTCAGGCTGTCGTTGCGGGTAACACTGTCTATTTGCGCGGACAGATCGGTCAAGACCTGGATACTCGAGAGTCTGTTGGTATTGGCGATGTTGAAGCACAGGCTGAAAAGGCAATGGCAAACATCAAAATGTTGCTAGAAGAATGTGGGTCTGAACTTGGTGACATTACCAAAATTACAATTTACCTAGTCGACATTCGTTACCGCGAACCGGTTTATCGCGTAATGGGCAAATGGCTAAAGGGTGTTCATTATGTTTCAACTGGATTAGTCGTAACTGCTTTGGCTCGCCCTGAGTGGTTAGTAGAAATTGACGCAACTGCTGTGATTCCAGAAACCAGAGATTAATGACAATTAGTATCGCTGCTCGCTGCGAGCGCACCGGAGCATTTGGAGTTGCAATTAGTAGCTCAAGTCCTGCGGTAGGTTCGCGTTGCCCAAATGTTCGGGCTGGTGTTGGCGCAGTATCAAGTCAAAACGTAACTGACCCAAGTTTGGGACCAGCGCTTTTGGACGCATTGCAATCTGGACTGGGCGCACATGAGGCGTTGGCAAAGGTTAGTTCAGTTGCAACTCATCCTGAATTTAGACAACTAACTGTTGTAGACAACACCGGTGAATCAGCCGTTTACTCAGGCGAAAAGTCACTTGGCATCAACGCGGAAGTCACTGC
>JBEION010000178.1:0-2799 GCA_040377565.1 Candidatus Nanopelagicales bacterium
CGAGCAGCTAACTGGATTCCGGAGAACCCTTCAACCACGTTGCTAGCAAGGGCAACGATGATCAAGCCAGCGAAAGCTTCAGAGATTCCTAAAGTCGACATTGCAGTTGGCAACACATCCACAAACCAACTGGAAACCACAATCGAACCAGTGATTGCCACCAACACCATCAGCGCAGCGATGTTAAATGGCCACTGCCCATGTTCGTCAGCTTCAGCCGCGGCGACAAGGGCTTCGTTGGATCCAGTAATTGGAGACTCGTGGTCAACGTGACGAATTGTGTCTGGGATTGAAGCCAGGAACAAAACAATCAAAAGCAGCGAAATGATGACAGTGATTTCGCGTTCATACTCAACAGCTGGGGTATTGAACGATGCTGCCAAGGATGGAATTGCCAGAGCGAAAACGGAAAGCGCCAGCAACATACTGAGCTGACGTGCAGAAACTACGTTGAATGCTTGTCGACCAAACTTACGGCCGCTAACCACGAAGGCAATACCCATAACGAGCAGGATGTTTGCGATTACAGATCCCCACGATTGTGGCTTTTACGATTTCATAAAGTCCGGCTTTGAGCGCAAACAAAATTACGAAAATCTCAGGCAAGTTACCCAGTAAGGATTGCAGGGTTCCATTAAGACCTTGACCAATTCGATCGCTAATCGCTTCCACACTTCGCACAACTAATCGAGCGATCGCACCTAAAGCAACTGTTGCAGCCAAAAACGACAGAACCGGATTTCCATTTGTGTTGTGCAAGATGCCTGCAGCAATTGAAACGCCAACAACAATGGCTAGGAGTCTACGATCTGAGTGGCTTAATACCGCTAAACCATGTGGTCGATCAACGGTGATAGTTGCTACCGCCCCAGCTTTAGCTGCTCTGCGTCCACGCTGACCACGATTTTCGGATCTAGAGACTTTTTCCGAAGGTGGCTGGGGATCAACTCTGCGACGTGACATAACTTGAATCTTACCGTTATTGAAATATGTGAAGTTATCCCTTGATTTCTGCGGTTACATACGCAGATTTCAATGCATTGATTAATTCAGTTCGCAAGGTTTGTGCGCGCTGCGCAAATCCCAATTGCAGTTCGGCAAACTTATCTCGCCCAGCTTGAGTTTCAACGGGTATTGGAACTACGCCAAGGTCGGCTAAGTCATAAGGCGCTGTTTGCATGTCAACTGTTCGGATGTCCTTAGCTAACGCAAAAGCACTGCGGACAATTTTGGAACCAACAATCGGAGCGAATCTTTGCGAATGTTTATACAAATCCATGTTGGCGTGCAGGCAGCCTGGTTGTTCAACATCGTTTTGATCGATGCGAGTTAGCTGCAATGGATTTAGTGGAGCAGCAATCGGAGTAAAGAATCGGAAGGCATCAAAGTGAGTGCAGCGTAGGCCAACCTCATCAATCGTGGCCTGAATCTCTTCTTGGCTCAGACGCAGTGGCCACTTTTCGTGCCTAACATCTTCAGCGCCAAGCACCATGGCCCATTCGTGCAAACCAAAACAACCCGAACGAACTGAACGTTCTTGAGTTTTAGTCAAGAAGTCGATCAAGCCAATTGCGGCTTCTTGATTCTTGGCTAACCACTCACTGCGAATCTGGATTTTGTTATCGATGAATTCGTAACTTCCAGATGGAAAGTCTTCGGATTCAATTTCTGTAGCTTCCAGAGATTTTCCAAAGCCAGGATGCCAATTCAAAAGTTTGTTTGTACTGATCGGGTAGTACTCAAATAAAAAGTCATCGACTGGGTGACTTTCCTGGCGAGATCTGCGCTCCAGCCTGGGAGTAATCCATGGCATTACTTTTGTTTGGTGATCCTCGCGCAGGCTGTGCCAAATGTTGGCAGGTAACAATTCTTCAGTCATGTGCTAACTCGCAAAGTCCGTTATCACTTGGCTGTGACCATCAAGGCAATGATCAACCGCGCTGCGAGCCAAAAGTGCGCCAACCACATTTCCAGTTCCACAATATGCACCAACTGCCCAGACACCTGGCTGCACTTCTTTCACCATTGGCAAACCGGTGGTGGTGTAACTGACGATTGCGGCCCAATGATGTTCAATCGGCGCGGTCACACCTAGGTCTTCAAGTTTGCGTTCTAGATAATCACGCATAATTTGCGTTGGTTCAACCACGTCCGTTGCTTCTTGTTCAAGAGCTAAGTCACGCCCGCCACCAATTGCAATTCGGCCATCTGGAAGTTGTTGCCAATAGTCCCAGCCTTGCCGAACATAAACCGCGTATTGCATCTTGATTTTGGTTTCAGGCGCAGTCGAAATCATTTGCAAACGAGTTGGCTGCACTTGATCAGCAATTTCTGGCAGTGATTTGCCTAAGTTGCCATCAATGGCAACCACGATGTGTTTGGCCTTAATGCTGCCGTGTTCAGTTGTGACCAGCCCGGATTCAATTTTGATTGCTGGGGAATGCGTAAAGATTTGAGCGCCAGCTGCTTGGGCAAGTTTTGCTAACAACACAGCTCGCTTAGCCGGATGAAAAGTTCCATCTGTCGGGATCAAGATTCCGATACCTTGTTCGCCTTCGTAATCTTCAACTGGAAATCCATCGGCAAGTAACGCGTCACGATGCGCGTAGGTATCGATAAGTTCTTCTGAATCTTCGCCGCGATTTAACTCGCCAATTCGAAGTGCACCAATTCGAGATACGGCCTCTGGCGTAGTGGCTTCGATTCGATCCATTTCATCCAGTGTGTGTTGGTAAAGCGCAGTTGCTCGATCAACACCCAAATCTTTTCGAACATTGTGATGAAAATCTGCAATACCAG
>JBEION010000220.1:0-2370 GCA_040377565.1 Candidatus Nanopelagicales bacterium
ATCAACTAAGAAGTTGTAACCCATGTCGGCGTAATTCAAACTCTTTGTGAAGTAGGCATATAGGTTTCGCATTTGGGCTGGAGCTTGATCAGCGGTGTAGTTGTTTGTCGATGCAGTGTGATGCACAATTCCAGCCAGCAATGTCGTGCCTACACGTGGCACTGGATCGCGCCAAGTTTCATCGGCGCCCCATTCAGCTCGCGTAACAATTCGCGGCCTAGCAACTAATGCGCCTTGCGGAGAAACAGCTGCGCCAACAAGTGCTGCAACAGCTTGCGATTGCATTCCCGTGTCAGTAGTTGCCATGCGAATTGATTGTTGACCAAGGTTTCGATCTTGCTTAGTAACTTGCGAGTTAACTAGCGTGACTTTCATTTGGGATGGAACTACACCAGAAGTGTTTTCCATAATGACTTCAACGCCGTCAGCCAATCCGGTTAGTAACGGATCGCTACCAACTCGAGTGTCCGTGCTTTCAGTTCCATCTTTTCCAACACCTTGATATTCGCCGTACTCAAGCTTGAACCAAGCTGACCAAACTCCAGATTCGCGAACTCGAACTTTGAATTCAGTTCCGATCGAGACTGGTCCAACCCAAGTTAAGCCAGCCAGAGTAAATGGGCTAACGGTTTGAGCTGGCAAAAGAGTTGTGGTGCGTTTGCCCGTGGAGAGTGTCCCCATACTGGAAACCGGAGTAACGCTGATTTCATTAACCGTGACCGGTGGGGTGTAGCCAGTAACTGCTTGGGCAGGCGCTGAAATCAAAGTGCTGGCCGCAAACGTGGTGGCCATAGAAAGGCACAGCACACGTAGGTATTTTTTGCGGGGAAGCATGCTTCTAGTCTCCCTGACAAAGCGTCCCAGCAGCCTCATCTGTCACACAAGATTTGGGTTGTGTCCGCCACATTTTCATCCAAAATTGCCAAGAAATCGCCAAATTCGTGGACTTCTGAGATGACGTACGATCGTATGGTGTCGTAAACGGACACCACGCCCCCAACATTGCGGCGTAATCCCCGAGAGCAGTAAGGAGTCTGGCATGGGTAAGCATCGCGCACCTGGCACTGAATCTGCTGCTCATCCATGGCTTCGAAAAGCAACGGCTGGACTTTCAATTTTCATCATGACGCTAACTGCCCTTGGTGGTGGCGCGGTTTACGCGATCAATGGCCTAGGCGCCAACATCGGATCGATTGACACTAGCGATCTCAACAATGCCGATCGCCCGGATAGCTTTGCTCAATCTGACACCAGTCCGACCAACCTTTTGATCATGGGTTCGGATTCACGCGAAGGTGATGGCAACGATGCTTATGGCGAAGCCGGCGGCGCACGCTCTGACACCACACTCTTAGTTCACCTATATAACGAACGCAAAGATGCACTAGTTGTTTCGATCCCACGTGACTCATGGGTTGAGATCGCTGGCTGCACAAAACCAGATGGCACCCAAACTCGTCCTTACGAAACAAAGTTCAATGCAGCGTTTGCATTCGGTGGTCCGGTTTGCACCATCAAAACAATTGAGAAGTTAACTAACGTACGTATCGATAACTTCGTTGTTGTTGACTTCAAAGCTTTCAAAACTGTCGTTGACGCCATCGGTGGTGTTGAGGTTTGTTTAACAACTCCGGTGTATGACCCAGTAAGAAATGGTGGCGGCTCAGGCCTTGACTTGCCTGCTGGTTACAGCAACATCACCGGTGAACAGGCACTTGCATTTGTTCGCGCTCGCGAATCACTTGGTGATGGCAGCGACATCGGCCGCATTGAGCGCCAACAACAATTTATTGCATCCATGATTCGCGGTATGACCGAAAAGGGTTTGCTAACAAATCCGCAAATGATTTATCGAGTGCTTGGCGCGATTACTTCTTCAATCAAAACCAATCCAGAGTTTGCAAACATTCAAGCCTTGCAAGACTTTGCATTATCAATGGGTGGTCTAAGTCCATCTCGAATTACTTTCGTTACGTTGCCGTACGAACTTCGCGGCGATGGCAACGTTTATTGGACTGCAGAAACCGATGCACTTTGGCAAGCAATCCGGATGGATCAAGCTTGGCCACTAGTTGAACCGTCGGCTTCTCCATCAATGTCACCGGTGGCATCCGTTACCACCGTTGCGCCAAAGCCATCTGACATAAGTCTTTCAGTTTTGAATGCCACAACCACAGTTGGTTTAGCTAAGACTGCTGCAAGCGAATTGGAAGCCAAGGGCTACAACTTAATCAAGGTTGGTAACTCAACTAAGCGCCTAACTCAGTCAGAAATTCTTTACAAGTCTGACCAACTAGAAGCTGCCAAGGTTTTGGCCGCGCAAACTGGCATCACGAAGTTAACGCTAGATAACTCGCTGGTTTCGCCAAT
>JBEION010000124.1:0-3731 GCA_040377565.1 Candidatus Nanopelagicales bacterium
AAAAGATCAAGTAAACCCTTCAGCAATTGAAGCTATGGCCGAAGAAGGTATCGACATTGCTAACAATGTTCCAAAGGTTCTGAGTGATGAGACCGTTAAAGATTCTGATTACGTAATCACAATGGGCTGTGGCGATGCTTGCCCATTCTTCCCAGGTAAGACTTATCTTGATTGGCCATTAAACGATCCAGCTGGCAAAGGCGTGGAGGAAGTTCGTCCGATTCGTGATGAAATTCGAGCCAAGGTTGAAGCACTGATCGCTGAGATCGACGCCAAGTTTTAGTCCAATAGAAAAGAACACCCTTTTGTGTGTTCTTTTCGCTTTGTGCGAGAGAATCAAATATGAAAATTGGATTCCTTGGTGTCGGCACCGTATCAACTGCAGTTATTGAAGCCATGGCCTCTCGTGGCGGCAAGCAAGAAACTATCTATCTATCCCCTCGCGGCGAGAAGCGATCGACAGAGTTGGCAGCAAAATTTGAACACTGCATCCGGTTGGACTCAAACCAAGCGGTTATCGATGCCAGCGACATGGTTGTCATCAGCATGTTGCCTAATCAAGTTGATGAAGCACTTGCAGATCTAACTTTTCGAGATGATCAAATCATCGCTAGCTTTATTGCCGGTACACCACCAAGCGGAATCGCAAAACTAACTGCGCCAGCAACTCAAGTAAGTCAGTTGATTCCGCTGCCAGCAATTGTTCATCACAAAGGTCCATTAGTTATTTGTCCATCGCATCCTGATGTAGTTCGCGAATTTGCCGGCCTTGGTGACATCGTAATCATGGAAGACGAAACCAAGATTCGAATTCTCAGCATTACCTCGGCAGTTATGTCGACTTACTTCACTATTCAAAACACGGTTATGAAGTGGACGGAAGATAACGGTATTGATCATGACACTGCATCGCAATATGTTCGATCACTGCTCGAGGGCTTAGCAATTGAAGGACAAGCCGCAACTGATGCCGAAATCCCACACTTACCTGTTGAGCACGAGACCCCAGGTGGATTGAACTTCCGAAACCGAACCGGCTTAGAACAAGATGGCTGGTTCGACGCGCTTTACAACCGCTTGCAAGATACATACACAAATGCGAATTTGAAGGCGAAATCAAGCGAGTAATTATCTAACTAGAATTAGTAACAGCCCCTCGCGTGGCGTAATCCTGTGAACCTCCCCAGGGCCGGAAGGCAGCAAGGATAAGCAGGCTCTTTCGGGTACGCGAGGGGTCTTTTTTATTCTCCGCCGTAAACGTGTGGAGCTAGGATTCCAACTTCGCGAAGGTTGCGATACTTCTCTGCGTAGTCAAGTCCAAAGCCAACCACGAACTCATTTGGAATATCAAAACCGATGTATTTGGCGGGAACTTCAACCTTGATTGCATCTGGTTTACGCATCATGGTCATAACTTCAACCGACTTTGGATGGCGTGACTTTAAGTTCTTGATTAACCAAGAAAGTGTTAGACCTGAATCCAAAATATCTTCGACGATCAAAACGTCGCGGCCTGCTAAATCAATGTCGAGGTCCTTGATGATGCGAACAACTCCACTGGACTTAGTTCCTGAGCCATAAGAAGAAACGGCCATGAAATCAAACTCAACAGGAATTGAAACCGCGCGAGCTAAGTCAGCCATCACCATTACTGCGCCTTTAAGCACGCCAACCATAAGAACTGGCTTGTCGGCACTTGCGTAGTCTTTATCAATCTCGGCAGCAATCTCACGAATTCGGGTATCGATTTGCTCAGTCGTCAAAACGATGCTGGTTAATTCATTTCCAATTTGTGCTGCGTCCACGCATTGCTCCTGGATTTCTATGGCTGATAGAACGTAAGTCTTTCATGTCGTCTTTCGACGTTGACACCGCCTGGCAGATTTAGCGCACCTTGCCCGTGCCAGTTTGTAATCAAGGCATCGATTGCCAACACATGATCCCTGGTTAAGTCATTGATTGGGCATCCGTTCGAGATTGCCAGTTGGCGGATAACTCTGGATCGAATTGCCCGAGGCAATGCGCCAATCAAATTCACATCGTCGCCGACTCGCGTAATTTCAAACCGAGCCAGCGCATCAAGTGCATCAGCATCATCGCGCAATAGATCAGCACTTCGTACTAATGCCTGGGTAACACCTGGGCCGAGCTCTGATTCCAACATTGGCAGGATCGTATTTCTCACACGAACTCGCGAGAACTTATTGTCACTGTTATGTGGGTCTTCAAAAACGTTTAGGTCGCCAACTTCTGCTCGAACAATTGCTCGATCTATTCCCAGGAATGGCCGACGATAAATTCCTTCAATTGCTCGCATTCCAGAAAGTGAACGCGCGCCTGATCCGCGAGCTAACCCAAGCAACACAGTTTCGGCTTGATCTTCCAAAGTGTGACCAAGCAATACGGCTTTTGCCCTGTGTTCTTTCACTACATTTCCAAATGCAGTTCTCCGAGCATTGCGAGCTGCTGCTTCCATGCCACCTGAGCCCGAGCCAGTAGCAACAACAACATTCACGATCAGAACCGGATCAGCGCCAAGTTCTCGCGCTGCATCAGCTGCTGCTTGGGCAGTCTTTGCTGAGTCCGCTTGAATTTGGTGATCAATGACAATCGCTCCGACGGAGATCGTCTTCTCTTTGCCTACATGCACAGCGCATTTAACTAACGCCAAACTGTCAGCGCCACCACTACAGCCAACAAAAATCAGATCGCCTGCTTCTAAATCGGCAAGATTGGCAATTAAGCCTTGTCGAAGTTCCAGGTTGATCATGTTCTGACTCTACGCAACTTTGAACCTACGGAGTACGACAACCACATTGCACGAGTGCTTTAACGACTTCATCGAGAGCTGCTTCGCCTTGTTTAGTTCCACTTGGCACTTCATTGGCAATGAAAGTGAAAATCAGCACGTCACCACTTGCATCAACAAGGGTTCCAGAAAGTGCAACGACTTTGGAGAGCGTTCCAGTTTTTGCGCGAACTGTGCCACGCCCTGGTTCGCCAACGTCATATCGATCCACCAAAGTTCCGGAGATTCCCGCCACGGGTAAGCCACTCAAATTTGTCCAGGCCGAACCATCCGTCTTACTGGCATAGCTCAACGCAGAAACTAAGGATTTAGCACTGGCTTGATTAGAGCGGCTCAAACCTGAACCATCAAGAATTGTGACGCCAGTTAAATCAATTTGTGCTGCCGTCAATGCTTCTGTGGTTGCCTTGGCACCTGATTCATATGTGTACTCACCATTGGCACCACCAATGTGATGTGCCAAAAATTCAGCCATGGTGTTATTGCTCGTTGTAATCATTCGCTCAACGATGTCGGTGACAGTTGCAGACTTAATGCTTGTTAAAACGGATGCCGTATCCCCAGCAACTTTTCTTTCACCTAAGGTCGCTGGAATTCCACGTGCTGTTAATGCGTCAGCAAAATATTGAGCAGCAGATTTCGCTGGGTCTTTCATAACTGCTTCGGAATCATTAATTCCAAAATCCATAATCAAGCCTTGAGCTGGCGCTACTTCCCCAGTTCGAAGATATTGATCTGGCCAACTTGAATGCGCTTTCGGAGGTTCAAAAAGTGAGTCATCAAAATTCACAACGAACGATTCGGTTGTCGGGCCAATTGCAACAACCGCTAAGTCTGCGAGTTGATCAAGCGATGGCGGTTGTTCTGAACCGGGTGGTTTGCCTCGCCAATTGTCTGGAGTTTGCGAAACTAAAGTTGGATC
>JBEION010000224.1:0-2272 GCA_040377565.1 Candidatus Nanopelagicales bacterium
CCTAGTTCTTGCTACACAGCGTCCTTCCGTAGACGTTGTTACTGGCTTGATTAAGGCCAACGTTCCTAGCCGCTTAGCATTCTCAACTTCCAGTCTTGCTGATAGCCGAGTGATCCTGGATCAGCCTGGTGCTGAAAAGTTGGGTGGCCAAGGCGATGGCTTGTTCCTTCCAATGGGAACTTCCAAGCCAATCCGAATTCAGTGTTCATGGGTTACCGAAGCAGAGATTCGTGCAGTGGTAGCGCATGCAAAGGGACAGATGGCACCGCAGTACCGCGAAGACATCGTGGCTCCAATTACAGCCTCCCGAGAGATTGATGGCGACATTGGTAACGACCTCGATGACTTACTAGCAGCCGTTGAATTAGTGGTTTCTACTCAGTTTGGTTCAACTTCAATGCTGCAGAGAAAACTTCGAATTGGTTTCGCTAAAGCTGGACGATTAATGGACCTAATGGAATCTCGAAACATTGTTGGCCCATCTGAAGGCTCAAAGGCACGCGAAGTATTAGTAACTGCTGAAGATCTAGCGGGAACAATTGCATTGATCCGCGGCGAGTAGGCTTCACAGCGTGACCGCTAATCCTCGTGTATCTATAGTTTCTCTAGGTTGCTCACGTAACGACGTTGATTCCGAAGAACTTGCAGGTCGATTAACTGCCGACGGCTGGAACTTAGTTGCTGATGGGGAAGCAACTGATTTAGTGCTCGTTAATACTTGCGGATTTATTGAGCAAGCTAAAAAAGATTCGATTGACACGATTTTGGAAGCTAGTGAATTGCTTGCCGGCAATGGCAAAGTAGTTGCTGTTGGTTGCTTGGCACAAAGGTACGGCAAGGAACTTGCTGCCGAACTTCCTGAAGCTGATGCGGTGTTGAGTTTTGATGACTATGCCGAAATCGGTTCCACACTTCGAAAAGTTCTAGCTGGGGAAAGTATCGTTCCGCACACACCTGGAGATAGAAGGAAGTTACTTCCAATTTCGCCAGTTGATAGGCAGTTAGCCAGCGAAGATGTCTCAACTCCAGGCATGGGGCCGCATGTGTATCGCAAACGTCTTGAGTCCACACCTTGGGCGCCGTTAAAGATTGCCTCTGGCTGTGACCGCAGATGTACCTTCTGTGCGATCCCGGCGTTTCGTGGCTCATTCGTTTCGCGTGATCCAGGTGAGATTTTTGAAGAAGCTGCTTGGCTTGGCGAGAATGGCGTTCGTGAACTTCTCTTAGTAAGTGAGAATTCAACTTCATATGGCAAAGATCTTGGGGACTTGAGGTTGCTTGAGAAACTCTTGCCACTTTTGGTGCAGCCAGAAGGAATTGAATGGGTTCGGGTTTCATATTTACAGCCCGCTGAAATGCGCCCCGATCTAATCAGCGTGATCGCTAATACTCCTGGCATCGTTCCTTACTTTGATCTGTCATTTCAACATGCCAGCAATGCAGTGTTGCGCCGCATGAAGAGATTTGGTGGAACTGACAGCTTCTTAGATCTATTGAGTGCAATTCGAATTCATAACCCGCTGGCTGGGGCGCGAACTAACTTCATTGTTGGCTTCCCAGGGGAAACTGACGAAGACGTCACTGAATTGATCAACTTCATCGAAGGCGCACGCCTTGATGCAATCGGCGTATTTGCTTATTCGGACGAAGATGGCACGGCAGCCGTAAAGCTAGATGGTCACCTACCGGAACACGAAGTGCAAGCCAGACATGAAGCTGTGAGCAAGGTAGCTTTGCGCGTTAGCGAAGATGTTGCGCGCAGCCGTATCGGGCAAGAAGTTTCGGTGTTAATTGAAGAAGTCGGAAATCAAGGGCGAAGTGAACATCAAGGCCCTGAGGTTGATGGCGCTACAACGGTTGAGACAGACGAGCAATTGCCAATTGGAACTATCGTTCGAGCGGTTGTAATCGATGCAATCGGCGTTGATCTAGTTGCTAAGCAGATTCAGTCATGACGCACTTGCCAACTCCAGATCACTTAGGTGATCCAAATAACGAAGTTCCGATTTTGAACATCCCTAATTTGCTAACAGTGGCTCGTTTGTTTATGGTTCCAATTTTTGGATACTTAGTTCTGGCAGTTGAGCAAACCGATTCAGCGCAGTGGGCGAGCGCTGCTGTGTTTTTGATTGCAGCATTGACTGACTTGGTAGATGGAGTTTGGGCCAGGCGCTATGGCTTAGTTACAAACTTTGGAAAGATCGCTGATCCGATTGCAGATAAAGCATTGATTGGTACTGCCTTGATTGCACTTTCGATTCAAGGTGAAATC
>JBEION010000086.1:0-4566 GCA_040377565.1 Candidatus Nanopelagicales bacterium
GATTGAAGATTGGATCCAATCTGTGATAAATTGGATCCAATTCCAACGATAGGAAACCCAATGGCCGCGCCACAACATCCATTTGAGCTTTACGCAATCGACAGCCTGTTCAATGACGAACAGCTTGCAATGCGCGATGCAGTTCGCAAGTTCGTCGATGATCGCATTAAGCCACACGTTGGCCAGTGGTTTGAAGATGGTGAATTCCCAGCCCGCGAATTGGCAAAGGAAATCGGCCAAATGGGTATGTTCGGTATGCACCTAGAGGGTTACGGCTGTGCTGGCACAGATGCCACCTCCTATGGTCTGGCATGTCTAGAACTTGAAGCCGGTGACTCAGGTCTTCGTTCCTTTGTTTCCGTTCAGGGTTCCCTAGCAATGTTTGCAATTTGGAAGTTTGGCTCTGAAGAACAAAAGCAAGAATGGTTGCCACGTATGGCAGCTGGCGAAGCACTTGGTTGCTTTGGTCTAACTGAAGCTGATGCTGGTTCTAACCCGAGTGAGATGCGCACCAACGCTAAGCGTGATGGTGATGACTGGATTCTTAATGGCTCAAAGATGTGGATCACAAACGGAAACATTGCAGATGTTGCAATCGTTTGGGCCCACACCGACAACGGAATCGAAGGCTTCGTTGTTCCAACCAATACTCCAGGCTTCAAAGCCAACTTGGTTAAGCACAAGATGTCACTTCGTGCTTCGATCACCAGTGAATTGGTCTTCGAAAATGTTCGCCTACCAGCTTCTGCAGTGCTACCTGAAGTTCAAACACTTCGTGGCCCACTTTCCTGCTTGTCCGAAGCTCGCTTTGGAATCTTGTTCGGTGTTGTTGGCGCAGCCCGCGATTGCTTGGAAACTGCGATCGATTACCAGTTGAACCGTCATCAGTTCAACCGTCCACTTGCTGCCTTCCAGTTGTCACAGCAAAAGATCGCTGACATGGCAATTGCAACCGGTAACGGAATGTTGCTAGCTGCTCATCTTGGAAAACTAAAAGATCAGCACCTACTTCGCCCAGAGCAGGTCAGCGTTGGCAAGAAGAACAACGTTCGCATGGCTCTTGAAGTTGCCCGCGAATCCCGCTCAATGCTTGGTGGATCTGGCATCACGCTGGAATACCCAATCATTCGCCACATGAATAACTTGGAAAGCGTTTACACCTACGAAGGTACAAACGAAATCCATACTCTAGTTGTTGGTCAAGCGCTTACTGGAATTGCTGCTTACGCCGACTACAAGGCCTAACAAACTAAATAAAAAAGCCCCCGAGCGATCGGGGGCATTTTTATTGATTCAAATCCTGGCACTTAGGTCCAGCGAGTAATCTTTCGCCCTTGCTTATCTGTGAAGTTTCCTGTGATGGAAATGATTACATCGTAAATCCACCAAATTCCAAGTCCACCAACAGTGAAGAAGAAAAGTAATCCGGTTCCAATTTTTCCAACATAGAAGCGATGAACAGTTGGCAACAGGATCAAGAACAAAACAATCGGCAAAATAGTTTTGTTACTTTCACTCTGATCTGGCTTAGCAATTTGTGAAAAGCCGGAATTGTTGTCTGACATTTTGCTCCTTATACGTTCTTTGGTTTACGGGTTAACGCTTTATCAATGCCCCAATAGATGCCAGCAACAACTATCGAAGCGAACAGAATTCCCATAACGAAAGTCAACACGTAGGCATAGCCAAATGACACAACGTCAAAGAAGTCATATGGATACTTGCCAATAATTGCGCCACGGAAAAGAGTGTAGAAAACGTAGATGATTGGTAAAACCAAAGCGGCTGCGATGTTCTTAAGTGTGAACCAACCTCGTGGGCCAGCAATAACAAACACCAGCACTGTGATTAGCGGAGTTATGGTGTGCTGAATTGGGCTGGAGATTTGATTAAGTCCCTGTGGTGGGTAATTTGGACCAAGGAGCAAGTTGTAAACCACGCCAGTAACGGTGATCATCAAGATGCTGTCGATACGGAAAACCTTGAAAAGCTTTCCATCGCGCCCTGGATTTAAGTAAAGCAATGTCATTACAACGCCAACCACAATCTGACTCCAAATTGTGAAGTAGCTAAACAAGTCGATAAGTCGCTCTGGCGCACCTGCCAGACCTGATGCGTAATCGCCCTGGTGACCAAATTGGGAAGTCGGCGATGATTCCCCGGTGTACTTGGTTTCCACTAGCCCAAAGAGCTCGATGAAGGTTGACATACCTAAACCGATCCAAGCGCTAAGTGCGTTGATTCCGAATAGAGATTTACGTGTTGTAGTTGAAAGAGCCATGGCTCAACCCTATGACTTGCGGACTATCATTTAACGGTTATTTGGGTGGATTTCTAAGATTCGACTCTTAGTAATGGGCGCAAAATGTCCAAAATAGAAGCATCTTCGATAGTGCTTGGGATATCCACGTGTTTGCCATCTGCAATCCCTCGCATTGTCTTGCGAAGCACTTTGCCGGATCGAGTTTTTGGTAGGCCGGGCACAACGACAACTTCATTCAAGGCTGCAACTGGACCAACCTCTTTACGAACCAGTGCCACAATTTGTTTGCGCAATTCTTCGGCATCGACTTGAGCACCAGCCTTAAGAACTACGAAAGCTTTTGGAATTTGGCCCTTAATTGCATCAGCCACACCGATTACGGCACACTCTGCTACTAACTCATGCGTAGCAACAACTGCTTCAAGTGAACCAGTACTTAATCGGTGACCAGCAACATTGATTACATCGTCAGTACGACCCATGATGTAGACGTATCCATCCTCGTCAATGTAACCACCATCACCACTGGCATACATTCCTGGGAAAACGGTTAGATAGGAATCGATGTAACGCTGGTCATCTCCCCACAGTGTTGGCAAAGTTCCAGGCGGTAATGGCAAAGTGATTGCAATGTTGCCTTCAGTTCCAGCCGGTAATTCCTTACCTGATTCATCAAGCACTTTTATTTCATAACCAGGAATCGCAACCGTTGGTGAACCTGGCTTAATTGGCATTGGTTCGAGGCCACGCAAGTTTGAAGCAATCGGCCATCCAGTTTCAGTCTGCCACCAGTTATCGATTACTGGAACGCCAAGATTTTCTGTTGCCCAATGATAAGTGTCAGGATCCAAGCGCTCACCAGCAAGGAATAGGTTTTCAAACTTTGAAAGATCTGCACTCTTGATGAAATCTGCGTTGTAATCTTCTTTGCGAATTGCGCGGATTGCAGTTGGCGCAGTGAACAATCCTTTGACGCCGTATTTTTCAATCACTCGCCAGAAAGTTCCGGCATCTGGCGTACCAACTGGCTTGCCTTCAAAGACAATCGTTGTCGCTCCAGCAAAAAGTGGCGCGTACACAATGTACGAATGTCCAACCACCCAGCCAACATCTGATGCCGACCACCACATGTCACCAGCTTCGATGTTGTAGACATTTTTCATGGACCAAGTCAGTGCAACGGCGTGACCACCGTTATCACGAACGATTCCTTTAGGTTTTCCAGTTGTACCCGAGGTATACAAAATATAGAGCGGGTCAGTAGCTGCAACCGAAACACATTCGGCAGGCTCTGCCATAGCCATGGCATCTTTCCAGTCCATATCAAGTGGACCAAGTTCAACTGGGTGCTGCTCGCGCTGCAAAATAATGCATCGGCTTGGTTTGTGAGTTGCAAGTGCGATTGACTCATCAAGCATTGGCTTGTATTCCACAACCCGAGTTGGTTCTAGACCGCATGAGGCAGACACGATCACTTTTGGCTTTGCATCATCAATTCGGGCTGCCAGCTCAGCTGGAGCAAATCCGCCAAACACAACCGAGTGAACTGCGCCCAATCTGGCACAGGCCAACATGGCAATTAGGGCTTCGGGCACCATCGGCATGTAGATAACAACCCGATCCCCTTTTTCAACTCCGGCCATACGCAGGGCGCCGGCAAACCGAGCTGTCTTTTCCAACATTTGGGCGTAAGTCAAAATCGCTGACTTACCGGTAATTGCACTTTCGTGAATTACAGCCGGTTGATCCGCCCGGCCATCAATAACGTGACGATCCAGTGCGTTGTAGCAAGTGTTCAACATGCCATCGGAAAACCAGCGATACAGCGGAACGTTGCTGTCATCCAAAATTATCTTTGGGGCTTTATCCCACTTCACCAATTTGGCAGCTTCGCCCCAGAATCCAGCCGGGTCACTCAAGCTTTGATCGTAGGCCTGCTGGTAACTGCTCATAGGAAGTGTCTACCACTAATGAGTTGTGAGCGAGCCAGAAGGTGTCAGAAAGTATTAGTTCTTAGTCGCTGCCGCAAGCTGGCCACAAGCACCATCAATGTCACGGCCGCGAGTATCGCGCACGGTAACAGGCACGCCGTGGCTCTTTAAGCGACGTACGAATTCATCTTCGTCCTCTGGGCGTGAGGCAGTCCACTTAGAACCAGGGGTTGGGTTTAGTGGAATCAAATTCACGTGCACCAGATTGCCGGCAAGTTTTTCGCCAAGTAAGTCGGCGCGCCAAGCTTGATCATTAATGTCCTTGATCATTGCGTACTCGATTGAGATTCGACGGCCAGTTTTATCTGCGTA
>JBEION010000104.1:0-4111 GCA_040377565.1 Candidatus Nanopelagicales bacterium
ACGCCTAAGGAACCAGGTTCGGCTGCCACTGCTTCAGCTGCTGCAATGCAGAACGCTGGGTAATCATCTTCCGCGTCATATTCATATGCGCCATGATCTACAACTTCATAGCCCTTGCTTGTTAAGTGCTGAGTCAGTGCATCTTTGAATTCAAGTCCAGCATGATCAGTAGCTAAATGAACGCGCATGTTTACCTCTTAATCGTCGTTGAGCAAAACTTAATCGAAAATTGGATCTCTGGTGCGGGTTCGCTTCAATTCAAAGAAGCCATCCGTGCCTGAAACGAGAACTACCCCATCCCAAAGCTTGCCCGCTGCTTCACCACGTGGAATTGGTGACACTACGGGTCCAAACAACGCAGTGCCATTGACGTGGATTACAGGTGTACCAACATCCATGCCAACTGGGTCCATACCTTCGTGATGGCTCTTCTTTAGGGCTACATCAAAATCTGTTGAGTCAGCAGCAGCAATCAGTTCCGCCGGTAACCCACATTCAGCAAGCGCTTCAACAATGACTGAAATGTAATCGTCGCCTCGACCTTGGTCATGAATGCGTGTGCCCATAGCGGTGTAAAGCTTTCCGACTACTTCATCGCCATGTTGCTGTTGTGCTGCGATAACCACTCGAACCGGCGCCCAAGCGCGCTTCATTAAATCGATGTACTTCTCTGGAAGTTCGCGACCGTCGTTTAACACTGCTAAAGACATGACGTGCCAATTCGTGGTTACTGGGCGCACCTGTTCAACTTCAAGCATCCAACGTGAGGCGATCCAGGCCCAAGGACAAATGGGATCAAACCAAAAATCTGCAGTCGTTTTTGTTTCAGTCATGAGTTCAGATTAGACCCGCATCTGCAAGCCTCGGTAACAGGTGTCAAGATGGTGTCATTCAGGCGAATCAATGGGAGAACTAATGTCCAGTACCAACATCAGTCGGTTGGAAGCAAGTGAACGTTCCGCAGTCGTTCAAGCCCAAAACTATGACGTGGAACTAGACCTATCTACTCGTGATGACACGTTTGGCAGTCGCACCACTGTGCACTTTACGGCTCGCGAAGGTGACTCAACTTGGATTGATTTCATCGCTCCAAAAGTCCAGCGAATAGAACTAAACGGTGAGTCCCTAGATACCTCTATTCATGATGGATTTCGAATTCCGCTGCGCAACCTAAAGTCTCACAACGTTCTAATTGTTGAAGCAGAAGCCGCTTACATGAACACCGGCGAAGGCATGCATCGCTTTATTGACCCAGTGGATGATGAGGTTTACCTCTACACACAATTTGAAATTGCTGATGCGCGTCGCGTGTTTGCCTGCTTCGATCAACCTGACATCAAAGCAACATTTACGTTTTCAGTAACAGCTCCAGATCATTGGAAGGTAGTTAGTAACTCGACTACCCCAATACCAAGTTCTGTCAGTGATGCCATTTCTAAGTGGGAGTTTCCTGCCACAAAGAAGATGTCTACTTACATCACAGCGATCGTGGCTGGCCCGTACTACGAAGTACGAGATGAGTACCAGGGCAAGTTCGGAACTTATCCCCTAGGCCTGTTCTGCCGCAGTTCGCTTTCGGAATACCTAGATCCAGAAGATCTATTCACCGTCACGAAGCAAGGCTTTAAGTATTTTGAAGAAGCTTTCGATTATGGATATCCATTTGAAAAGTATGACCAACTCTTTGTTCCTGAGTTCAATGCTGGAGCAATGGAAAACGCAGGTTGCGTTACACATCACGAAAGTTATGTTTTCCGTAGCAAGGTAACTCGCGCAACTTATGAACAGCGTGCTAACACTGTGTTGCATGAGATGGCTCACATGTGGTTTGGCGATCTTGTCACCATGAAGTGGTGGGATGACCTATGGCTAAATGAGAGCTTCGCCGAATGGGCTGCGCATCACGCATCTGTTGAGGCAACCCAGTACACCGAAGCTTGGGTGAACTTTGTAAACCAACGTAAGGCTTGGGGTTACCGTCAAGATCAACTCCCAACCACTCACCCAATCGTTGCAGACATGTTTGATTTGGATGCGGTTGAAGTTAACTTCGATGGCATTACTTATGCCAAGGGTGCCTCTGCCCTACGCCAACTAGTTGCTTGGGTTGGCGAAGATGCATTCTTTGCTGGAATCCGGGAATACTTCAAGAAGCATGCTTGGGGTAACACTGAGTTAACTGACTTATTAGTTGAACTCGAAGCTGCAAGTGGTCGCTCCCTTCAAGACTGGACTCAGCGTTGGTTGCAAACAGCTGGCGTTAACACGCTTCGCCCAGAAATTGTGATTGAAGATGGAAAGTACAAATCTGTCGTAGTGATTCAGGAGCCACCAGTTGCTCCGGAAGGCGTGGATCAACTTCTTCGCCCACATCACATTGGAATTGGCTTATACAACCGATCTGGTTCAGTAATCAAGCGCGATAGTCGTATCGAAATCGACGTTGATGGTGCTCGGACTGAAGTAGCAGAACTAATTGGGCAGCCTGCTGCTGATCTGTTGTTGCTAAATGACGGTGACTACACCTTCGTAAAGATTCGCTTAGACGAAAAATCAGCGAAGACTTCGGCGACCGGTTTGCGTAACATCGAAGACAGTGTTTCGCGAGCTTTGATTTGGGGCGCAGCATGGGACATGACCCGCGATGCCGAAATGAGTACCACTGATTACTTGAATATGGTCCTTGGTGCCGATTTGGGAAGTATCGAAATTGGCGTAGCGCAACAGCTATTGCTACAAGCCCGATCCGCAATCGAGCAATTTGGTAACCCAGCAAACCGGGCTGCGAATCGCGATGCACTGGCTGGATCACTTATCGAAGCGCTGGCAAAAACTGAGCCAGGTGGCGATCATCAACTTGCCTTTGTTAAAAACATTGCCGGCTTAGCCAGAACTGAAGATCACATTTCCCTAATTGCTGGCTGGCTAGATGGAAGTGCTACCCCAGCTGGCTTGGAAGTTGATACTGACCTGCGCTGGCAACTCGTGGCTCGCCTGGTTGCATTAGGTGCATTGCCTGAAACTGCGATCGATCAGGAACTAGAGCGCGACAACACTGCCGGCGGTCAGCGCCAAGCAGCATCAGCGCGCGCTGGCATTCCAACCGCAGAGGCAAAGTTAATCGCTTGGAAGTCGGTAATCGAAGATACCAATCTTGCCAATGCGCTACTTGAATCAACAGTTGGTGGATTTTCCCAACCAGATCAACGTGCGCTTCTCGAGCCATTCGTCGATAAGTACTTCAAGGTCATAGGTGAAGTTTGGGAAACTCGCACTAATGAAATAGCACAAACGTTAACTTTGGGTCTGTTCCCATCGTTACTCGGTTCGCCAGAAATTTTGGCCAAAGCTGATGCGTTTATTGCTAGCTCAGTTGACGTTGGCGCTATTCGATTGATTCGTGAACTACGCGATAACGTGGCGCGTTCACTTCGCTGCCAATCTATGGATGCGAGTTAATTCAGATTTGCAATTGCGCTAGTTGCTAATTTGTGAGCGTTCGGTGCCAGATACTTGGCGATCCGAAAGTGTTGGGTCGTCTAGGTAACCACCGCGCGTTGATTTGCGGGCAGCGCTTGTCCAGCTCGGTCCCATGGTTAGAAGCGCAAGAATTCCATAAATTGCTAAAGGCAAAACTACGAACCATAAAATTGCGTTCAGAGTACCCATAGGTTCCCCTGGCTGATCGCCATCGTCGCGCTTTGTCGACTCAGCTAATGCTGGCGAAACAGAAGTTGCCGTCAAAACTGCAACAGCTGATGTGGTGGACCAAATACGGCGAAGTCTTCTCGTCATACCTTTTAGTTTACATAACGAATTCCCGACACGATTGTGGCCCATGACAAATGTGTAGATTGTGGCCAAAATAGAGATATGACTAATTCAGTATTACCGGATTGGTTCCTGGGGGAACCTTTAAGAATCATCATTATTTTCTTAGTTGCATTTGTAGTGCGCTTCTTGTTGGTGCGAGCTAGTAACCGCGTTATTCGACAAGCCTTTGGCTCAAGCGATCGCCGGGATCAACGAAGCTCTACTATTTCAACGGTCTTAAACACCATGACTTCAGTAATAATCTGGGGCACAGCGATTTTGATGGCCCTAACGGTCG
>JBEION010000138.1:0-3453 GCA_040377565.1 Candidatus Nanopelagicales bacterium
CTGCTTCGAGGTTGGATGTGAGTTGTGGAAATTCTGGGCGCTCAATGTTGATATCCCACACGATGCCCATTGAGTTTCCATTTCATTCGCAGTTTGAATTAGGTTTTTGAATCCTTAGGTATCAGCATAGGAGTATGAGTTCAACGCCCAACAATCCTGACGAAACTGCGGATGCAAAGTCCCAGAGTTCGGCAAAGTTACGGGCCTTGTTAGATGGCGTCGAATTAACACCTGAGCAAACTAGTGATGATGTTGCGCCGCCAACTAATCGCGATCGCGAAATGTTAGAAGACGTCCCGCCCCATCACGGCTAGGGAATTAGAAACTAGGGAAGCAGCGCGATCGTAAATCCTTGATTCGAAACATTCCCCGCAATACTTATTGCCGCTACTGAATCAACGCCAACAATGATCGAACTAGTTGTCGATCCACCAGAAAACATCGAGCTCTTACCGCTTGATGGAATCGCAAGAATTCTGGCGCGCGAAGCAATCAGCACTCCAGTGTTGAAGCCATCGTTACTTGACCCGTAAACATCGATTACATTACCAACATTCAACAGTGATGCGCTCGTGCTGGCACTTACCGGAAGTGAAACTGCAACATAGTTTTCAGGTAATCCCGTGAGTAACCCGGACCCAACCAGATCGCTGTTACTGATTGGTTGATTTGCTGCAATCGAATGCGCTAGCACTCGGCCAACAAGTGCCGTGGGTTCTGCTTGCAACGTGGACCAAGCCAAATCATCTGGCAATGTTTTTTGGGCAAAGTCTGATGCCGTCAAAGTCGTGCCAGCACTTAATGCTCCCGTTGCAACCAGGACTTTCGTTTGGGATCCAGGACTTGGAATCACAATGCTGAGTGCTATTAGCGTGCCAAGTCCAGCAAGTGTGGCAGCAATTGAGCGACGATACCTAACTATCAAGGGATAGTACTTATGCAGAAATTCAAGGTTTTTCATAGTTGTGCCACGATAAGTCGAATTCAGATTTCGCGACTTAATTTGTCCACAGGTACGATTGCCAGAGTTGAAAGGAAATCATGCCTACATATCAATACGTGTGCGGTCAATGCGATGCGCCACTTGAAGTAGTCCAATCCTTCTCTGACGACGCATTAACTACTTGTCCAGAATGTAAAGCTGAAGCCTTGAAAAAGGTTTACGGCTCAGTCGGCGTAGTTTTCAAGGGCTCTGGTTTCTATCGAAACGATTCCCGCGGAACGACAACCTCTGCAACCCCAAGTTCAACGGACTCGGGTTCAGCAACAACGCCAGCTGCAACTCCTGCGCCAGCCACAGCTCCCGCACCGACTAGCACCCCAAGCCCAAGTGCTTAAGTTTGGTTTAGTTGCAGCCTTTGGGGCAGCACTTGGATCACTTGCTCGATTACAAATTTCTTATTGGGTTCAGACCCCAAGTGAAACTTCGTTTCCGTGGTCAACTCTTATTGTCAATGTCATTGGCGCATTACTAATTGGATTGATCGCCAGCTCGCCAAACATTATGAATAACGAAACCCGTCGTCACTTTGTGGTGACCGGAATACTTGGTGGTTTCACAACCTTCTCGGCAATTGCGGTGGAAACTTTACAACTGGCAAGCACTCCATTGATTTCAATTACTTATGTCGTCGCCACGTTTGCGGTTGGTATTGCGGCTACGCACATCGGCAGCTTGTTGGGTGATCGCAAATGAACTTGATGTTGTTTATTATCGCAGCCGCGCTAGGTGGCTTCATCAGGTTTGCACTCGAGTACTACTTGCCGCCGGTTGGAAGCTCTGCGTTTCCGCGCGCGACTTGGTTAGTAAATGTTGCAGGTGCTTTGTTACTTGGAATGGTTTTAGCGTTGCCAGGGGAATGGCAAGTAATCCTGGGAATCGGATTCTGTGGCGCGCTGACAACATTTAGTGGCGTGAGCTTGCAGTTACATCGAAGGCTAACTGCCCAAGCATTTAGGCCCGCAATGATTTACGCAGTTACTTTGATTACCGGCGGCGTAGTTGCCGCAGGTGCCGGTCTGATTCTCGGTCGCTTCCTATTTAGCTAATTTGAATAACGCGACTCGGAGTCACGATTAAATCGATAAGTGCATCGTGCGGTTCACTTGGGACTGAGTCATCAACTTCGTCATCAAACACCAAACAAATTCGAATTGGACCGCCGGTTGCACGTGTTGGGACATTAGCTAAAGCCCGATCGTAATAACCAGCACCTCGACCTAAGCGAGAACCATCGCGCCCAACTCGAAGCGCTGGAATCAGAATTGCACTTGCCTTAGCGATATCAATTGCAGCAGGCATCGGTTCAAAGATCCCGTAACTGTTCTTAACTAAGTCTGTGCCATCAAATCCCCAAGCTAGGGAATTTCCTGGCTTCATAATTGGGAGTGCAACATCTTTGCCAAGGTTACGCAAATTTGTTCGCAGCTGATCGGTTGGTGGTTCAGTTGCCATCGAAACAAAACAGGTAACTAACTGACCTGGGCACAATGCAGCCCAATCATGATTTGCGATAGCGATTCCAGCTGCAGAAATTTCGGCACTACTGCGCGCAGATCTAGCCGAGATTGACTGCTCGCGCACTGTGTCTTTAGAACGACTTACCATTCCTTAACCGTATTGCCAGTAAAGTCTAGGTATGGGCAACAGGGGCACGATTAATAAAGCCGTAATTCCAGTAGCGGGATTGGGCACTCGGTTTTTGCCAGCAACTAAGGCAACCCCAAAAGAAATGCTTCCAGTTGTTGATAAGCCGGCTATTCAGTATGTAGTTGAAGAAGCTGTGGCTGCTGGAATCAACGATGTGCTCTTTGTTACTGGCCGAAATAAAGATTCTTTAGAAAATCACTTCGATCGCTCGCCAAGTCTGGAACGTACCTTGGCCGAACGCGGCGCATTTGAAATGCAAAGTGAAATTTCTGAATTAGCAGACTTAGCTGCGATGCATTACGTGCGTCAAGGTGTGCCAATGGGATTAGGTCATGCCGTTAGCATGGCTAAAGAACATGTTGGCGATCAACCATTTGCAGTTTTACTTGGCGACGACTTAGTTGATGCTCGCACTCCAGTTTTGCCAGACATGTTCGCAGCCCAAGCAAAATTCGGTGGCAGCATTCTTGCTCTGATGGAAGTTCCCGAAGATCAAATTCATTTGTATGGTTGTGCTGCAGTTACGCCAACTGATAACCCTGACATTGTTCGCGTTACTGAGTTGGTGGAAAAGCCAGCAGCCGGAACTGCGCCAAGCAACTTAGCAGTGATTGGTCGCTACGTAATCGATCCTGCAATTTTTGGATTGCTAGAAAATCTGGCTCCGGGTCGCGGTGGCGAAATTCAATTAACGGATGCGTTGGCTTCCTTGATTGATATGCCGGCTGAATCTGGTGGCGGCGTGCATGCTGTGGTGTTCCGTGGCAAACGCTATGACACTGGTGACAAACTTTCGTATTTAA
>JBEION010000076.1:0-4851 GCA_040377565.1 Candidatus Nanopelagicales bacterium
CGAACAAAAATCAAAGCCATGATTATTAAGTAGCTTGCGCCAACAAGAATCCACTTCAAAGTCACGATTATCTCGGAAAGTGATTTTCCAAGACTTAAACGTTCGCTAGCAAGATTGTCTGTTGTTACTTGCCAGAAGATTGGGATTGTTACCGCCCAAACCACCATGCACCATGGGCACAGCGCACCAATTACATAAAGGCTTTGGTTCACTAACCAGATGACAAAAACCATTCCAGCCAACGCGCCAATGTTTAGTCCAAGCCACATTGATCGTGGGAGTTCAACTCCTGCAAATAGCAGGGCGCCAAACATAATCACAATGGTGAAACCAATTACACCTAGTACTGGATTCGGAAATCCAAAGACCGATGCTTGTTCCGTGCTGATAACCGAACCGCAGGAAAGCACAGGATTTATGTCACAGTTAGGTACGAAGTCTGGATTACTAAGTACTGCGATTTTTTGAATAATCAGTTCAATGGAAGCGAAAATGCCGATGATTCCGCCAACAACAAGGATCCAAGCAGTTTGTCTATAACTGACTTTTTGGTTTTCCATTAACTGACTTCCATCTCTACAGTGACTTGCTTTAACTCTAACGCACGAAAGTTAAGGACCATCGGTGCAAGTAATTCCATCTTCAGCTTCGCCAGTTAAGTAGAAGTTATCGACTATTTCATCGATGCACTTTGAGCCTTGGTAGTAGGCAGTATGCCCATCACCATCCAGGGTTAGTAGGACTCCCTTTGATAACTGAGCTGCCAAAGCCTGACTCCAGGCATAAGGAGTTGCTGGATCGTTAACAGTTCCAACAACCAAGATCGTTGGAGTTCCAGGTGCTGTGATTTCTTTTGGAACACCAGTGGCTTCGGCCTGCCAGTAACTGCAACTTATGTTGCTCCAGGCTAAGTACTCACCGAAGTTAGGAGCTACTTTTTTCCATTCACTCGCAAGTGCAACTGTTTGTTCGGTTGTGGCACGATCTGGACGATCTAAACAATTCACAGCTGCAATGGCATCGTTTGAGTTGTCTTTATAGCCGCCATCAGATTGTCGACCAGTGTAAAAGTCAACACTGGATGCAAGGCCTGAAAAATCATCATCAAATGCAAGACCTAGATTTGTTCGCAGTTCCGGCCAACCGTATTGCTTGTCATACAGCGATCCAACTACACCTAGCGTTCCCATTGCTTGGGTAAACAACCGACCGTCATCCAGAGTTATTGGGTTTGCATCCAGTTCGATCAATAGATCGCCAACTTCGGAAACTCCCGCTGCGCCGCTTGCCGAAAGTGGACAATCTGATTTTGTTACGCAGTCATCAACAAATCGCGTCAGTGCAAGTTCAAAACCTAGTGCCTGTCCATAAGAAAGCTGTTCGTTAGTAAGTGTTGGATCGATTGCGCCATCAAGCAACATTCGACCAACTCGGTCTGGGAACAGATCCGCATAAGTTGCACCTAAGAAAGTGCCATAACTCTTTCCTAGCCAGTTCAACTTCTCGTCGCCCAACAATGCCCGCAGGATGTCGATGTCTCTGGTCGCGCTCACGGTGTCAACAAACTGAAAGATATCTGGAGAGTTAGCTGCACAAGTCTGGCCAAAAAGTTCTGCCATTTGTTGCGCTTGATCAATTTCAGTTTGATCGTCAGGCGAGCCGTCAAGTGCAATGTACTCTTCAGTTTGCTCATCGTTCAAACATTCAACGGGAGTGCTTTCTCCAACACCACGTGGATCAAAGCCAACAATGTCAAAATTTTCACGCAAAGTTTCGCTGACTACATATTCGGCATAAGTTGTGTATTCGATTCCTGATCCACCTGGTCCACCTGGATTCAAAACTAAGGAGCCTAGAGCAGTTCCAGTAGCAAGTTTTCGAATAGCTGAAATTTGCATTGCGCCATCTGCTGGGTTTGCGTAGTCGATAGGCACATTGAATGTTGCACACTCAAAACCATCGTTGCAGTCTGACCATTCAAGTTGTTGAGCGTAGTAACCATCCAGTCCATCACCCTGTGGCACTGATGCACTTGGCCTCGGGGAACTACTATCTGCTGGATCCGATTGGGTCATTTGATAGCCAATAGTTGCAACGATTGCCACAAAGATCGCAAGGACTATGGCTAGAAATTTCCGCAAGAACACTCCCAAAAAGTATCTATCTCGACCTTAAACCAGAGTCAGAAGATCGCGAAACTATCCAACAATTGCGGTAAGCCGTGGATCTCGCAGGCTTACCAATAATGACTCAAATGCATTAAGTGGGTTTACATTGGCCACGATCTGATCACGAGCTTCGGTAATCGCTGCAATTCTTCGCAAGGTTGCTGATTCATCGTCAACACTTGCAACGCGCTCAATTGATTCGCGCAGTTCTTCATTGACCAGTTCGACTTCTGCACCTGATTGAATCACTAGGACATCCCGGTAATACCCAGTGAGGTCTAACAAAACTCGATCGTATTGATCACTCAATACTCGGCGGCGGCGAGACTTTGCCCGATCATCTAAATCCTTAAGTGCGCTCTTCATCTGTCGCTCAACGGTCTTGAGGCCTTTACCTTCAGCACCTTCTCCAAATGCAGTGCGAATATCTTGATCATCTTCTTGATCAAGTGGGGTCACGATGGCATCCGCATCAGCATTTGCGCTGGCAACAATTTTGTTTGCCTGATCAAAGCATGAGCTGACAACTCGTAAGTTTGTTGGGATGTCCAAGATTTGCTTACGACGAAGTCGCACGTTCTCATCAGTGGCAAGTGCTCGAGCGCGTCCGATGTGACCTTGCGCAGCTCTTGTTGCCCAGGCTGCCATCGCTGGATCAATACCAAAGCGCGCAGTTAATTGCTGCGATATCGCAGCGAACGTTGGCGAAGTTAATGCAACGTGACGGCAACGACTGCGGATAGTCGGGAACACATCATCAACTGTTGGGGCACACAGTAGCCAAACTGTTGCTGGTGGCGGTTCTTCAAGTGACTTAAGCAAAGTGGATGCTGCATCAATCCGGAAACGATCAACGTCTTCAACCACAATTACGTGCCAAGGCGATCTAGTTGGCAGCAGGGATGCACGCTCGATTAAGTTGCGAGTTGCTTCCACTTTGTAGTTGATGCCTTCGGGAACAATGTGTTCCACATCAGGATGAACACCTGCTGCAACATTTCGACAGTCAACACATTCGCCGCAACCACCATTAGGGCAGATGAGTGATGCAGCAAATGCAAGTGCAAGTGTGCTGCGGCCACTTCCTGGTGGACCAGTAATTAACCAAGCATGTGTCATGGCATCGCCACGTTCACCGATTGCTACCTTTGCAGCGTCAGTTCCCGCGTGCTTCATTTCTTCAACGGCATGCTCTTGACCAATCAAGGAATCAAAAACATTCATCGCTATGCGAGCACTCCATCAATTGCAGAACGCACTGCAGCTGCAACATCATCTTTTGGTGCGGTCGCATCGATAACTACGTTTGGATAAGGCGATGCCGCCGCAATGTCACGGAAGGCTTGGTGGACGGCTTCGTGGAAATCGCGAGACTGGATTTCCATGCGATCCGTGCCATCCATGCGCTGTTCCGCTGCTTCATGCGGGACGTCCAAGTAAATAGTGAAATCAGGAATTAGATTTCCAGTGGCCCAAAGGCTTAAGTCACGAATCTTGTCAGCGCCTAATCCACGCGAGAAACCTTGATAGGCAACGGATGAATCGAAGTAACGATCACAGATAACCGTTGCACCACGTTCCAGCGCCGGACGAATCAAGTTAGCTGCATGATCTGCGCGCGAAGCTGCGAATAGCAAAGCCTCGGTGTGATCTGGCATGTCAGTGATTTCTGGATCCAACAAAATATTGCGGATCTTTTCGGCAGTTGGAGTGCCACCAGGTTCGCGGGTTAGAACTACTTCATGGCCAAGTGATTGCAGGTACTCCGAAAGGCGCTTTGAATGCGTGGATTTTCCAGCGCCTTCACCGCCTTCAATCGCAATAAACAATCCGGTAGCCACGACTCAAACTCTAGCCAACTGGTGTGACGTCAGATTCGACAGGCGCTGAACCAACACCGGTCTTAGTTTTTGCTGCTGCCTTCTTTGCTGCGGCACCACTAATTACTTTGGTAGTCCCAACGGTTTTCTTGGCAGCCTTCTTTTTGGCGGTAGCTTTCTTCTTAACTGGCGGCTTCTTTGCTGCAGCCTTACGTGCAGCTGGCTTCTTTACAGATGGACCAGCTGCGCGACGCTCAGCTAACAAGTCAGATGCACGCTCAATCGAGATTGTCTCTACTGAATCGCCGCCACGAAGTGAAGCGTTAGTTTCACCATCAGTGATGTAGATACCAAAGCGGCCTTCGCGCACCACGACTTCTTTTTGAGTCGATGGGTCAACGCCAACAACCTTTAGTGGACCGGCAGCCTGTCCCCGACCACGACGAAGTTTTGGCTGCGCAAACAGTGCAAGTGCTTCTTCAAGCGTGCAGCCAAAGATTGATTCTTCATCTGGCAAAGTGCGGGAGTCTTTACCCTTTAACAAATACGGACCGTAACGACCATTTTGCGAAGTGATTGGCTCACCTTCAGTTGGATCTAACCCAATTTCACGTGGCAAAGTAAACATTCGAAGTGCATCATCAAGAGTTACTTGTTCAACATCCATAGTTGAGAACAGCGATGCAGTGCGAGGCTTTTCTTTCTTAGGTGAACCTTCTGGCAATACTTCAGTGAAGTAAGGACCGTAGCGTCCGGAATGCCGCCAACTAAAGTTGCGACGTCACCATGTACAACCCAAGGCGCATCGTGCGGAAGATAGAGCCCTCGGGTTTCACCAGACTCAACTGCTTCCATCCAAGGCG
>JBEION010000007.1:0-15302 GCA_040377565.1 Candidatus Nanopelagicales bacterium
CACCTGAATCGCCACCGGTATCACCTACGGCAACTTGCTCGCCCTCAGTCACCATTACGCCATCAATAGTTCGCGCATTGTGGGTACCACGTCGACCACACCAGCAAAGAGCCTCAACTTGAAGGACTTGAATTCGGTCAGCAAGTTCAAATAAGCGAGCCGATCCAGGGAACAATTCGGTTCGGAAATCACTTGCAATACCAAATGCAAACACATCAATTTCTAAATCATCAACCACGTGAGCAAGTTGATCGATTTGAACTCTGGTGTAGAACTGAGCCTCATCACAAATGAAAAAGTCCATTGGGTTTTCTTTGGAATTTTCAGCTAGGGCTAACGCAAAGAAATCTGTTTCATCTGTAACTTCAACAGCAGGAACTTCTAGTCCCAAACGACTAGACAATACTCCAGCACCAGCGCGGTCATTGCGCGTGAAAACTATGCCTCGGCGACCTCGACTGGCATGGGTGTAGTTCACTTGGGCGGCAAGGGTGGATTTACCACAGTCCATAGTGCCAGTAAAGAAAACTAATTCAGCCATGATTTTCCGAGTCTTGGTTAGCGCGGGTTCGCCTACCCTGAAGTGTATTTCAGAGGAGTTCCAGTGCCAATTTTTTGCAAGTTAGGCTTAGTTCATTATGGATTCAAGCAAACCGTCACGGCCAGCTAACCACCTGCTATCAAAGGCAGTGCCAGTATTCGTTGCAGTTCTGTTGGTTTCGGCCTGCGGTTCCAATACCCAGAATTCGTCACCTTCAAATCCGCCAGTATCAAGTACTCCAAGTGAATCCGCGATGCCAATAGTTGATGATCTCCAGGATTACGCATTTTATTTCACCAGTGAGACTGCGCAAGGATTTCGATTGGTGCGTGAGATGCATCAAGTCAGCAAAGTCGAAAATGACTTAGGAGATGACAAAGGCTTTAACTCTCTGGTGATGTTGGTTGACGGACAGCTGCCGCCATTTGATGGCGATCACCGAACGCTCTGGAACAACGGAACCAAAGTAAACAGCGTGAGTGTTGTTGAAGGAGTTGCAACAGTTGACCTAACACTCGGCCGAATTTCCTTAGGGGCGGAATCTGAACAGCGCGCCATTGATCAAATGGTTTGGACTCTAATTGAAAATGATCCAGCCGTTACATCAGTGAGATTTACGATTGATGGACTAGTTTCAGAATCACTCGCTGGCCATGTTGATTTCTCACAAGTATTTACGCTTGCGCCAAGTTATGAAGTATTAGCCAGCGTTTGGATTGACTTGCTGGATCGAAGTGATGTTTCTAATCCAGTTTCGATAACTGGTTCTGCCTGCACATTCGAGGCGAACGTTGCTTGGGAGTTAACTAAAGGTGGAGATGTCGTTAGTTCTGGTGCGACAACGGCTGCTACTGCATGTCCAGATCGTTCGGACTGGAGCATTGATTTAGGCGAGTTAGCACCGGGAAACTACGTACTAAGGGTCTCAGATACTTCGGCTGAAGATGGCAGCTTAATTTTCGAAGATACCAAAGCGTTCACAGTCACTAGCTAAAGTGAAGCTACTTAGCGCATGATGAATGGATCACTAATCGGCGCTTCGCTGGTATTAATCCAAACCGATTTAGTTCTGGTGTAATCCAAAATTGATTCAGCGCCAGCCTCACGGCCCGTTCCACTTTGACCGTAGCCACCAAATGGCACCATCGGCGAAATCATTCGATAGGTATTAACCCAAACAATTCCAGCTCGTAGTGAGCGGACAAATCTATGAGCTCGACCGATGTCTTTTGTGAATACTCCGGATGCCAATCCATACTCGCTGTCATTTGCGATTGCTAAGGCTTGTGCATCCGTATCGAACTTCAGGACGCTAAGAACTGGGCCAAAGATTTCTTCCTGAACACAGGCCACAGTCGACTCAGCACAATCCAAGATCGTTGGCTCGTAGTAGTAGCCAGATTCAAAACCAGCCGGAACTTTGCCACCGGTTAGCAATTTCGCACCCGCAGCAACACTGCGATCTACTACGTCTTGAACATGAACAATCTGGCGCTTAGTTGCAAGTGGACCCATTTCGGTTTCAAGATTCTGTGGGTCACCAATTTTGATGCGCTGTGCTTTTGCAATCAAAATCTCCAGTAATTGTGCATGAACACTTGAATGAACTAGAAGGCGAGAACCTGCGACACAACTCTGACCAGTTGCGGCGAAGATTCCTGAAACAATTGCATTCGCTGCGCTTTCCAGATCTGCATCTTCAAACACCAACACTGGAGATTTGCCACCAAGTTCCAATGAGACGGCGGCCAGATTATTGGCAGAGTTCATAACAATTTGCTTGGCAGTAGTTGGGCCGCCAGTAAATGCAATGCGATCCACGAGCGGATGACTTGTTAATGCCTTGCCACAAGAGTCACCCATGCCAGTGATGATGTTCACCACGCCTGGTGGGAAACCAGCTTGGTCAATTAACTTTGCAAATCTAAGCAGGGGAGCTGGACCATCTTCAGATGCTTTCAATACAACTGTGCAACCAGCAGCCAAGGCTGGTGCTAACTTCACTGCTGACAAAAACATTTGGGAGTTCCACGGAACTATTGCAGCGACAACACCGATTGGTTCGCGTCTGGTGTAAGCCTCCATGTCGGGCTTATCAACATCAAAATGCGCACCTTGGAGTTTGTCAGCAAGGCCGGCGAAGTATCGGTAGTACTCGGAAATGTACAAAATCACGGCCCTGGTTTCGCGGCGAATCTTTCCCGTGTCTTTAGTTTCAAGTTCAGCCAATACATCTGCATCGGCTGCCATTAAGTCGGCAAGCTTGTAAAGCAGTTTTCCGCGAGCACTGGCATTTAGCGTTGGCCAAACTCCGGAAGTGAAAGCAGCGTGCGCGGCTTGAACTGCTCGATCCACATCTGATTCAGTTGCCTTTGGCATTGTTGCCCAGGTGACACCAGTAGCTGGGTCGATGCTTTCAAAAGTTTCGTTCGCTGCTTCGAACTTGCCATTGATGAACTGCTGGAAACTTTCCAATGCCATGAAAACTCCTGGTGAGTGAGCCTGAAATCTCTTACGAGAAGGCAGGCATAACTTCGTCGATAAACAACTTTAGGCTGTCTCGTTTTTCTTCGTAGGACATTGCACTATCTAGCCAAATGCTGAACTGGGTGTAACCCATCTCTTCATAGGACTTAAGGCGAGCAATCACTTCCGCAGGTGTGCCAACTAAGCAGTTCTTTCGCATTACTTCTGGAGCCAAATTAGGTTGAGCGTCGATTTCGGCCTGAGTAATTGGCTCGATGAATCCATCTTTGATTGGAGCTTCGGCTTTAAACCACTTTCCAAAGTAAAGGAAAAACTTTTGTAGCGCAGCTGAGCCCTTCATGAGTTCGGCTTCAGTCTTTGCAACATAGGTATGCATTAGAAGCATAAGTTTTGGTCGCGGCACTTCAGGATGGGCTGCGCAAGCTGTGTTGAATTTTTCCATCAAGTTAGCAACTTCTTCATCGCCATTTGCCAAAGGAGTAACTTGAACATTGCAGCCAGTTGCAACAGCAAAATCATGAGTGTGTGGGTCGCGCGCTGCAATCCAAATTGGAATTGGTTTTTGAATTGCAGTTGGCACCGCAGTTGTCTCTGGGAATTTCCAGTACTCGCCATCATGGGTGTAGTTACCAATTAGCAATTGCTGAACCGCTGGAACTAGCTCGCGCATTCGCAGTCCAGCTTCCATGGCATCAAGGCCTGGCATTAGGCGTTCATATTCGAACATGTAAGCACCGCGAGCAATACCAAGGTCTAGGCGACCATTACTTGTTAGATCGCAAAGCGCTGCTTCACCAGCAAGACGAATCGGATGCCAAAACGGCGCAATTACGTTGCCAGTTCCGAGGCGAATCTTTGTAGTCTTTGCAGCCAAGTAAGCCAAGTTAATAAATGGGTTTGGGGCAACGGTGTATTCCATTGCGTGATGCTCACCAATCCAGATAGTTTCCATGCCGCCGGCTTCGGCCATCAAAGTGAACTCAGTTAATTCATCCAGCAGTTGCTTATGTGAAACTGAATCGTCGTAGCGCTCGATGTGGGCAAACAGTGAAAACTTCATAGCCATATCTTCTTACCTTCCAGCCTTACTTGGTTACGGATTGCGTAAATGTGGCTAAGGTCGCAGAAACTTCCTCAGGCGCGGTCAAAGTCATCATGTGCCGGTGGCTCGTTAAGACCTTTGATGAGCCATTCGGTGCCAAAGCTGCCATGGCAAAACTCATTTCTGGGGTTGAGTTTGGGTCACCATCGGCAGTGAAAAACAGGGCAGGGGATGTAAGGGTTGTCAGAGTCTGAGCATGTGCTTTATCTGAGACTGCAAAAACTGAATAGGCCGCTTCGTAGCCCTTTGGATTTACAACCAAAAGCAACTCTTGGGCAAGTGCTTCGGCTTCTGGGTATTCATGCGTTCCTGGTTGACCAAACCAACGTTCTAAAGTTTCAGCGAGATTGACGCTAACCCCACCCGCAGCTAAATCGGCTGCGCGCTTTTTTACCGCAGCACTTTGTTCAGCAGTTCGATCGAATACGGCATTCATCGCACAGACCCCAAGGCAAGCATCTGGAAAATTGATTGCGAAATCCAAAGCAATTAGTGCACCCATCGAATGCCCAGCAACAACTGCTGAATCTATTTCAAGCTCTTTCAACAAATCGACTAGTTGCTGGGTGTAATCCGTCAGAGACAATTCGCGATTTGGTAGATCACTTTCGCCATGACCCCACATGTCGTAAATCAAAACGTCAAAACTTTCACACAACAGATTTACTTCAGGCGCCCAGACTGACTTATTCATTCCAACACCATGAAGAAGAACTATCGTCGGACCGTTACCGCAACGACTCCATGCGGTGCCGCTAGAAGTTTTGCCAGAAACTATTGAATCAGGAAGCGCAAAACTAGTTGGCATTACTTCCAAGATCCTTAAGATCCTGGTAGCGATCACCAATGCGGTGATGCGGACGTCCGCCAATTGAAGCGCCAAGTGCCACAACAATTTCATCTGGCGCAGGGGCATCGTTGATCGAGAACTGAATTGTTAAGTAATGTGAGCGCATTCCTTCGTCCGCTTTATGCATAAGCGGAATTGAGATTGGGCAGTTTGGACCACCGCGAACATTTGTAAAGGAAAGGTAACTGGTTGCACCAACCGCAGAGCGGTAGTGATTGCCAAATCGAAGCGTGTGAATCAAAGCTGATGCGTGCTCAACTTCGCCAGAAGTTCCAACAACTGCAGCCTTGCCATAACCTTCAACAGCTTCACCTGAGCCAGTCATTTCAAGGATTGATGCAGTCAAGATTTCGCCAAGCTGTGGCGCAAGATCATGAATCTCTGGCTTTAGGTCTTCTACGAAGCCACGACCGGCCCATGGGTTAGTCAGAACTGCGGCAGCAGCAAACATGCGAAGTGGGGTTGCAGCAGCCTTGCCGCCTTCAATCCGAGTTTCTTCGGTGTAAGTAACTAGTTTGCGAATCTGAACAGGTGCCATTTTCTGGTTCCTCCCGTGGGGTTCGAATTATGGCTCTAATCCTATTGCCAGATGGATTCGATCAAACCATCGATAGCTGATTCAAGTAATTCCTTAACGTGCTCGTAGGCAGCGTCATCTTGAGAGTATGGATCTGGGACAGATTGCCCAGATTCAATTGCAAAATCAAAGTCACGCATCATGAAGACTTTTTTGGAATATTCCTCATGTGGACTCAGGCCAATGACATTTGAATAGTTCTCGGAATCCATAGTCAGAATGAGATCGATTCGCTCTAAGTCTTGAGATGTGAATTGACTCGCCTTGTGCGTGTATTCATAGCCTGCACGTTCCCAAGTTCGCTTTGATTGTGGATGCGGTCCCTGACCAATGTGCCAAGCCGATGTTCCACCGCTTTCGATTATTGCCACTGGAGAACTCAAGTGTTTAGTTCGGTTACTAAAGATCGCCGCGGCCATAGGGGAGCGACAAATGTTTCCCAGACATACAAAAGAAACTGAAATCTCATCACGATTTCGCAGTTCGGCTAGGTATTCACGATTCATTTAAGAACTATTTCTTTGTTGCTTTAATCGAAGCAGTTGCCATGTCAACAAGTAGCTTGGTATCAACTTTCCAGTCAACTGGAATCTTGATTGTTTTCTTGTTCACTTCGTAGTCCTTAAGTTTCGGCAAGAACTTTTCAATCACACCTTCACCCCAAGGCGCAATTGTGATGTGATTCTTTGAAACTGAAAGTCCAAACACATATTCGCCATCAACTTTAAGCATTGGCTGATTCCAGGCGATAACAATTTCACCCTTAGGGAATTTAGTTTTCAAGGCCTTAAAGATTGCCTTAATGGTCTTCTGCTTTGTTGCATCATGCGGCGTTAAGAAATCTTCCAAGGTATTGAATCGCTTAGAAGTGGTGTTTCCTTTTGAGTAGAGAACTAGTGCATTGGCATGAGCCTGACTGAACCCGTGATTCTCGCGCAAGTAGGCGATCTGCTCTGGGTATTTCAAATCCTTGATCAACTTCATTTGGTCATGCCAGTAAGACATTGGCAAGCCATGCTTCTTTTCAATTGCTGGAAAATACGATGCGCGATCTGGATTCGTAGCCATGAAAAAACAATAACAGTGAGAATTTGAGACAAGTAACTTGCGCTTTGCGCAAGACGAGCATAAAAAACCCTCAAAGAGGGATGAACAGTGAGTTACTCGAGCTTTGCTCGAGACGCAGAAAAGGTCCCAGATAAATACAGGCGAGTTACTTGCGCGAAGCGCAAGACGAACATTTATGCCAGAAAGGCATAAATGTGAGTACACCGCGAGGGACTTGAACCCCCAACCCGCTGATTAAGAGTCAGCTGCTCTGCCAGTTGAGCTAGCGGTGCTTGGTCGTGATTGTTCTTCGTATTGATTTAGTACAAGTGAACATTAGCAGTAGGTCAGGACTTGAGAAAATCTGGGGATACCAGCCCTGAATCCTTGTCTTCATCATGTCCGGATTCGAGTGCGAGCAGGCTGACGAGAACCAAAACTATGCCTACATACTGCGCACCTACTGGAAGTCCGCGTCCAAGCAAAGCCCCAAACAGAATCGCTACAACAGGAATTATGTTCAGAGTTAGCGCTGTTTGCTTTGTTGTTAACTTTGGTGCCGCGTAGTTAAACAGCAAGAATGGCAAGGTAGTTCCAATTACACCAGCGAATACTGCAATGTAGAAATAGTGTCCGACGGACTGCGGTGTTGCAATCTCGGTCTGAGTCGCAAACAAAACCACAATTGAAAAAAAGCTGGCTGAGGTCATTTGACCAAGAGTCAACGCAATGGTGTTAACTTCTGATTTCAATCTACGCATCAACAGGCCATAGATTGCACCACACAAACCCACACCTAAAAATGCCAGCGCTCCGACCAATCCAGCTGAAACGGAGAGTCCAAGGACAGTGACGTACTGGCCAGCGGTTTCTGGATTACTTGATTGGCCAGCAATGCCTACGACGATGGCACCGCTCACGCCAATTAGTAACGCAACAACTGACCAAAGCGATAACTTCTCACGCAAAAATATTGCTCCACCGAGAGCCAGGAAGATTACTTCGCTCGACATCAAGATTGCGCCCGTTGTGACGGTTCCGTATTGCCAACCAATGTTGCCCAATAGATATGCCAAGCCTGGCTGAATTAGACCAAACGGAAGTGCCAGCTTCCAAGGTACTTGGCGAATTGCCTTGCGAAGTGACGGAATACCTAACGCGACGAGGAAGAACAGCACAAGACCACTAATAATTTCGATCACAAAAAACGAAACGGGATCGATGAAGTCAATAGCAATGTCAGCAATTGGATTTCCAACTCCCCAACTGACCATGGCAAGCATCATGGCAATTAGGTATTTATTGGCGTGCAACATGGATCAAGTATCTCGGAAAATCAACTAGATAATGAAACCTGAACTAGTCAGCAAAAATCTGCTTGGCAATAACCATTCGCATGATGTCATTTGTGCCTTCGCCAATGCTCATTAATGGCGCATCGCGATACAGACGCTCAATTTCATACTCAGTTGAATAGCCGTAGCCACCATGAACCTGCATAGCTCGAAGTGAGTTCTGAATTGCAACTTCGGAGGCAAATACCTTGGCTTGAGCTGTCTGCAAATCAACGCGCTTACCTTGATCAGCCTCAGAGGCTGCCCAATAAGTAAGTAGGCGAGCAGCTTGCAAGTCAGTTGCCATATCAGCAATCTTTAACTGGATTGCTTGGAACTCAGAAATGCTCTTACCAAATGCCATACGAGACTTTGCATACTTAACAGCCTCTTCGTAAGCACGAGCTGCAATACCAACCGAGCGAGCTGCAATGTTTAGGCGACCGGTCTCAAGCGCGGAAAGCACTTGTTGCATACCGCGGCCCTCAACGCCACCTAGAAGATTTTCAACAGGTACTCGAACTTCATCAAGAATGACTTCGCAAGACTCTGGACCTTTGTAACCCATTTTTGGAATGTCTTTACCAATGGTGAAGCCAGGAGTTCCAGCATCAATGAGTAGTACTGACATTCCTTTATGACGAGGATCTGCCTTTGGGTCAGTCTTCACTAGAACAGGAAGTGGGTCAGCGTGACGGGCGTTTGTGATCCAAGTCTTGGAGCCACGCACTATGTAATGGTCGCCATCAAGGGTTGCAGTAGTTGTGATTCCTTGCAGGTCGGTTCCAGCACCTGGTTCAGTTAGCCCTAGACCACTGCGACGAGCACCGGTTGCTAGTTCTGGCAGATACTTTGCCTTTTGCTCAGGAGTGCCGTGCTTGGAAATTATGAAGCAAGCCATTGAGTGTGAACCAAGTACGCCGGCTACACCCATCCAGCCACGGGACAGTTCTTCGAAAACAATTGAGAACGTTGTCATGTCAACGCCAAGGCCACCGAACTCTTCTGGAATTGTCATTCCAAAAAGTCCCATTTCCTTCATGTGCTCAACGATGGCAGTTGGGTATTCGCCCGAATGTTCCATGTCGCGAGCAACCGGAATGATTTCCTTATCAACGAAGGCGCGAATAGCTTCTTGGAAATCTTTCTGGTCTTGCGTTAACTGAATTGTCATTAATTGGCCTCAAGGAATTCTTTAAGAAGTGCATCGAATCGGATGCGCTGTTCTTTACCCGCAATTACGTGGGATGCATCTGGCCAAGTGATGCCGATGCAGTTTGGAATCAAGTCTTCAATCACTTGTGTGTGACGTGCAGTGGTAATTGAATCCTGAAGTGCATGCAACACAAGTGATGGAGTCTTGATGTGGGGCAGGCGTTCTCGAGAATCGTGGATGTTGCAAGCATGGACGTAACGCTCATGTGCAGCAAGGTTTCCGTTTAAGTCTGCCCAAGTGCCGTTGTCGCCTAATAAGCGATCGCGGTTTTCGTTGTAGAAATCTCCTGGGAAGGAAAATGATGCAACGAACTTCTGGAAAGCGTAGAAGCCAGATTCTTGATGCATGGTTGTCATGCTGTCGAGCTGATCAACCATGATTGGATCTGCATAAGCCCAAGTGCCAGTCATTACTAATGAGCGAGCCAAGTCCGGACGCGCGTAAGCAAGTTCTTGTCCGATGCAGGCACCCATGCCGACCATTCCAACAATGTGAACGTTGGTCCAACCAAGATGATCAAGAAGCTGAGCTAAGTCATCAGCGAATAACTGCATAGTTGCTTCACGTGTGTAATCGTCAGTGCTATCGCGCATACCGCGGTAGTCAAAGGTCAACACTTCATACGTTTCAAATAAGTAACGCGGAGCATCTTTTTGTTTTCCGTGACAAAAAGTTCCCCACCCACCCATAACGACTGCTTTATCTGCTCCCGGAACACCGGAAACTTCGTAATACATTGAGTGGCCATTTACATCTAACGTCGGCATGAAAGCTCCAGGATCGAGGGGTCAATTACTCCAAATGTATACAAAGTTGGGTTTTTTGGCTCAAAAACCCAGTAACTGCGTTGCAAAATGTTCTCTTTGGACACAAAATGCACATTCTCTAGGACAAAGTTAGGTTTTCGCACTAAGTTTCAGAGAAACGCTTTGTGTGGATTTGTGTCCGCTCAGTCTCTATTGCGATTTAAAACCGGAAGGAGTTCCCCTGTGGATCTCGGAGTATTTATTCCAATTGGCAACAATGGTTGGCTCATCTCAACTACGTCGCCGCAATACAAGCCGTCCTACGAGCTAAACCTTGAATGTGTTCAGCGCGCTGAAAAGTATGGCTTTGAGTTCGCACTTTCAATGATCAAGCTTCGCGGCTTTGGTGGCCAGAGCGAATTCTGGGATTACAACCTAGAGTCATTCACTTTGATGGCTGCACTTGCTGCAAAGACCGAAAAGATCAAACTTTTCGCTTCAACTGCAATCCTTACTTTGCCTCCAGCGATTGTTGCTCGCATGGCATCAACCATTGACTCAATCGCGCCAGGTCGATTTGGCGTAAACATCGTGTCCGGTTGGGCAAAGGGTGAATACGATCAAATGGGTCTGTGGCCAGGAGACGAATACTTCGGCTACCGCTACGAATACTCCGAAGAGTACGTACGCGTTATGCAAGAACTTTGGACCAAGGGCTCATCAGACTTCAAGGGTCAGTTCTTCAAGATGGATGACTGCGTAATGTTGCCAAAGCCTTCTTCGAAGATTCCATTAGTTTGTGCCGGTCAGTCAGAACGCGGTATGCGTTTCTGTGCTGAGTATGGTGACTACCAGTTCATTCTGGGCACCGGTGTAAATACACCGACTGCGTTTAAGCCATCAGCCGACCAACTACTTCGTGCTGCCAAGGAAACTGGCCGTGACATCGGTGCATACGTGCTGTTCATGGTTATCGTTGACGAAACAGACGAAAAGGCCATGGCTAAGTGGAAGCACTACAACGCTGGTGCAGACGCTGGCGCATTGTCATGGATGGCTGGCCAAGCTGCTGCGGATACAACTAATGCAGATGGAACCAGTACCGCCGCGACAATCGCACTTCCAGAAGGTGCAATCAACTTCAACATGGGAACACTTGTTGGCTCATACGCCTCAGTGGCTCGCATGTTGGATGAAATTGACACCGTAAATGGAGTTAAGGGTGTCATGTTGACATTCGATGACTTCGTAACTGGCATGGACATCTTCGGTACAAAGGTTCAGCCTTTGATGAAGACCCGCGTAGGCAAGTAATACCTCTCGTTAAAAAACGAGCACCTGCAGATGCAGGTGCTCGTTTTTTTGTTCTAAAACTTTATGCCGGATCTGGTTGGCCAAGGATTTCTTCCCGAGCTGCAAGTACGTGAGCGCGCATAACGCTCGATGCCCAAACTTCATCTCCGGCTTTCATGGCATTAACAATCTCACGGTGATGGTGCAGACTTCGCTGTAGCGCTTCTGGGGAATAAACCTTGTAAGTCTGCATCACGATTGGCACGTGGATCAAAGTTTCGATCAATAGTCCAAGTCGAGTTGAATTCGACATCTCAATGATCTTGCCGTGGAAAATTCGGTTTCGAGCAGCTAGTGCTGGCAATCGCGTTTCCGAAGAAAGATCTGTCTCGGCTAACTCTTCCATTTCAGTGCAAATGTTTTCTAGGAACTCAATCTCTGCAGCTGAGGCACGGGGAGTAGCTAGTTCGCAAGCATGTGATTCAAGGATGGAACGAAGGTCGAAAATTTCGCGCAGATCATGAACGTCCCACTCAGCAACTCGCGCGCCACGGTTTGGTGAAACATCTACTAAACCTTCAGCCGCTAATCGACGTAAAGCCTCGCGCACCGGAGTGCGTGAAATGCCCATGCTGACAGCAAGATCTTCTTCGACTAATCGCTCCGAATTGGAGAGCTCGCCATTGAGGATGGCAGTTCGAATCTGTTCGTAAACCGTAGTTGCGATCTTTGCCATACTGTTTGCTCCCGAAAGCTATTGGCTATCTACGTGACCAAGTTGCGAATTGTTCAACTTGGCGCCCGACAGTCTCAAGGTTACTTCGTGCACCCTCATCATCTGTGGTTCCATCAGCAGAAAACTTCGTGACTGAGGCATTGATTGTGGCGCCAAGGGGAGTTGGCCAAGCGCGAAGAGCGTGAGCAACTACTCGGATTTGCAACAAAGTCGTTGCGGTTGCTTGCCAACCGTATGCAACAGCAATGCAGCCAACTGCCATGCCGTCTAGGTAAACCCGTGGACCTTCGCGAAGATCTTCGATGTAATCCAAAGCATTCTTGATCATGCCGGACATGCCACCGTGGTAACCAGGGGTGCTAATGATTAAGCCATCAGCTGCTGCAACCGCTTCAAGAAACTTCTTGGCATTGTCGCTGCGATCTGGAGTTTCGGTGTCATAGATCGGGAACATTAGATCGCGACCGGTTATGTAGGTAACTTTTGCCCCTGCGCCTTCGGCACCGCGACCAGCAACTCTTAGTGCTTGTTCGCTGGAAGAGCCTGGGCGAGTGCTGCCGCCAATTGCAAGAATGTTGATTGTCATAACTAAGCTCCTGATTTTCCAGCTGCAACCCAGCCAGCAACTTGCGCTAACTGACGGCCCTGCACGAAGCAGGCCTTAAGTGAATCTTCATCTGGGACTGAACCCTTGCGTGAAACGTGTGAGGCGCCGTATGGATTTCCAGAAACTTTGCTCACGTGCTCGTCGCCATAACCAAGCGGCATGATCAATGAACCCCAGTGGTAGAAGTGGTTGTTGATTGCCAAGGTTGTTGACTCAAGGCCGCCATGTGCAGTTGAAGCAGTTGTAAACGCTGTTCCTACCGTGTTAACAAGTGCACCCTTGAACCAAAGGCCACCAGTTGTATCTAAGAAAGATTTAAGTTGCGATGCTGGTCCACCAAAGCGAGTTGGACTACCTAGTGCAATACCGTCGGCCCATTCCAAATCATCAAGAGTTGCAAGTGGTTCGTTTGCCATTTCATCAAAGTGAGCCTGCCATTTTGGATTACTGGCAATTGCGTCAGCTGGCGCAGTTTCAGCAACGCGGCGAACTCGAACTTCGGCGCCTACGCTTGCAGCACCTTCACCAATGGCATTAGCCATGGCTGCAATATTGCCGGTTGCGGAGTAATAGACGATCGCAATGTTGGTCATTTTGTTTCCTTAGCTGGGAATTGGCCGGCGCGGCCAACTAATCCTGGGGCATCTTTTTCAAGTGCTTTAGATAACCATGATGCCGTACTTACCAACGCGTCATGATTTAGGCCAGTGCTTACGCCTGAACGCTCAAGCATGTAGTTCAAATCTTCAGTGGCAATGTTTCCAGTTGCATTAGGCGCAAACGGACAGCCACCAAATCCACCAACACTGCTGTCGAAGCCAACAAAACCAGCTTCTAAACCAGCAAGCGCGTTGGCATAACCGTTGTTACGAGTGTTGTGAAGGTGAAGGCGCATTGGCTCAGTTGCAAAGCGCTCTCGTACTGCGTTACCCAAAGCGCGAACCTGCCAAGGCACGCCAACGCCGATGGTGTCAGCCAAGCCAACTTCAGCCAAGTGAAGTCCAACCATGCCATCAAGTACGCGAGCAACCTGATCAGTTGGAACTTCGCCTGCGAATGGACAGCCAAAGGCGACCGCAACAGTCATAGTTAGGGGAACGTTTTCTTCTTTACAAACATCAGAAACTTCTTTAGCCAGAACTAACATCTCGGCAACGGTTACATTCTGATTAGCAAGGCTCATCTCGTCAGTGCCTGGAATAACTAAATGAACTTCATCTACTTTGCTAGCAAGCGCCCGATCTAGGCCCTTACGGTTCAAAATCAAACCAGAGTAAGAAACTCCATTACCGCGAGGCAGTCCAGCCATAACCTCTTCGGCATTAGCCATTTGCGGGACCCGAGTTGGATGCACAAAGGCCACGGCTTCAATCCGCTTAGCTCCGGCATTGCCCAGTTGGGTGATCAAGTCAATACGCTGATCTACCGAAAGTGGGATTTTTTCATTCTGGAGGCCATCTCGGGGAGAGACTTCAATAATGGAAATATCGCTGCGAGGAATGGGTATTGTGGCGGTCATAGGCCTATTCTCGTACGAGATGGTATACAAGTCCACCTGAATTGGGATATGGATTCCCCTGATTTATCGGGTTTTTTAGAATTTGAGTGGCAAATACGTTAAATTTTGTATACAAATAGAGCAGCCAATCGAAAAGGATTAATTGTGACTGGACCACTAAGTGACCTACGACTTGTTGAACTAGGTCAATTACTAGCCGGACCTTATTGTGGCCAGCTCTTGGGCGATTACGGCGCGGAAGTCATCAAGATTGAAGATCCAAAGCGCGGCGACCCACTTCGCGATTGGGGTCAAGAAAAAGCACACGGTAAGTCACTTTGGTGGCCGATTGCTGCTCGTAATAAGAAGTGTGTGACTGCAGATCTACGCACACCAGAAGGTCAGCAGATCGTAAAAGAACTTGTTGAACAGTCCGACATGCTGTTGGAAAACTTCCGACCAGGAACTCTTGAGCGCTGGGGACTTGGTTACGACGTTTTGTCCAAAATCAATCCAGGCCTAATTTTGATTCGCGTCAGTGGCTACGGACAAACCGGACCTTACGCTCCACGACCAGGCTATGCATCAGTTGGTGAAGCTATGGGTGGACTTCGTTATGTAATCGGTGAACCTGATCGCATGCCAGCCCGCGCCGGAATTTCACTTGGTGATTCATTGGCCGCAACCTTTGCAACGCTTGGCGCATTGGCTGCGCTTCACTCGAAAGAAAAGACTGGCAAGGGTCAAGTTATTGATGCTTCGATTTATGAATCAGTAATGGCTTACATGGAGTCATTAATTCCAGAATGGGCAATCGGCGGTTACCAACGCGAGCGCACCGGTTCAGTTTTGCCGAAGATTACTCCAAGTAACGTTTACCCAACTAAGTCAGGCGAAATGCTTTTGATCGCCGCAAACATGGACACAGTATTTAAGCGCCTTGCTCATGCAATGGGTAAGCCAGAACTTGCTGATGATCCAAAGTATGCAACTCACATTGCACGCGGAGACAACACCGAAGAGCTAGATGCCATGATTGGCGACTGGAGTCGGACCTGGGAAATGAAAGACTTGATCAATCACTTGATCGAAGAAGAAGTTCCGCATGGCTTGGTTTACACCGCAAAAGACATGATTGCCGACCCACACATTCAAGCTCGTGAGTCGATTATCAATGTTGATGTTCCTGGTGTTGGCGAATTCCCAATGCAGAACATCTTCCCGTTCTTCTCAGATACCAAGCCATCAATTCGTTGGAGTGGTCCAGC
>JBEION010000216.1:0-2419 GCA_040377565.1 Candidatus Nanopelagicales bacterium
AGTGACATCAACTTCAACAACAGAAGTTAACTGCGCTGAAATTTGAAGTGATTCAACCATTCGTTCGGCAATGACTTTACGAAGTCTGGTCATTGGTTCAGTTCGGCCACGAAGCTCACTTGCCGGAGCCGCTGGTGTTGCAGGCTTCGCAGCAGCTGGAGCTGCAGGAGCAACGAATGGCTTGGATTCAACTGGACGGGCTTCGTTAACTACAACCGGCGCAAGTGTTGCAGGCGCAGAAACAATGTCTTCCTTGCGGATTCGACCGCCAACGCCGGTGCCAACCACAGTTGAAAGATCTACGCCACGCTCAGCAGCGATCTTGCGAACAAGGGGAGTGGCATACGCATTGCTGTTGTTTACTGGCGCCGAAGCCGTCGTCGGAACCGATGACGTTGCTTCGGAAACAGGAACAGAAACAGGAGCAGAAACTGGATTAGAAGCAGGAACGGAAGCCGCAACTGGTTCTGGGGTTGGAGCTGGCGCAGTTGGCGCTGGGGCTGCAGGAGCAGATCCGGAAAGTGCACCGATTGTGCCAAGTTGTCCACCAACTAGAGCTATGCCATCTTCAGCGACTGTGATCTCAAGCAAGATGCCAGCAACTGGTGATGGAATTTCGGTATCGACTTTGTCGGTTGAAACTTCGAGTAGCGCTTCATCTGCTGCAACTGAGTCACCAATGGCCTTTAACCAGCGTGTGACCGTTCCTTCAGTAACACTTTCACCAAGTGCAGGCAGTACAACTGGCGTGATAAGGCCACCGCTTGCTGGGGCAGATGGTGCTGGTGTCGACGCTTCGGCGACTGCCGCCGCCGCAGGCACTGGCGCTGGTTCGGGAGTGGCAACTGTCGCCTGGACTGGAGCTGCAGCAGCCGGTGTACCAGACTCCGAAATAACAGCAAGCGCACCGCCAACCAGAACTACAGCATCTTCGCCGGCAATGATTTCGGTAAGTACTCCACTCACTGGTGAAGGAATTTCGGTGTCTACTTTGTCAGTAGAAACTTCTAGTAATGGTTCATCGGCAGTTACGGTGTCACCGACAGCTTTTAGCCAACGAGTAACAGTTCCTTCGGTGACGCTTTCGCCCAGTTGGGGCATTGATACCGTAGTGGCCACTGTGCCGTTACTCCTTTTACTAGTTGTCTTAAGGTTATCGGTTAAGCGTGGGCATGGAGCGGCTTGCCAGCCAACGCCATGAACGCTTCTCCCATTGCTTCGTTTTGGGTTGGATGCGCATGAACCAGGGGAGCCACATCTTCAGCAGTTCCTTCCCAGTTATAGACCAATTGCGCTTCACCAATTAGTTCGCCAACGCGGGCACCAATCATGTGAACTCCAACGACAATTCCGTCACTCTTCTTGCGAATTAGCTTGATAAAGCCTGTTGTACCCAAAATTTGGCTCTTGCCATTTCCGCCCAAGTTGTATTCGTAAGCCTCAATGTCGCCGTACTTATCCTTAGCTTGCTCTTCAGTTAGGCCGATGCTGGCAATTTCTGGCTCACTGTATGTAACGCGAGGAATACCCAGCTCATCGATTGTGGCTGGGGCTAGCCCGGCAATTTCTTCAGCTACGAAAATTCCTTGCTGGAATCCACGATGTGCAAGTTGTAATCCTGGAACGATGTCGCCAACTGCAAAAACGCCAGCAACATTTGTGGCCAAGCGATCATTAGCTAATACAAAGCCACGATCCATAGCAACACCATGATCTTCATAACCAAGATTCTCGGTACGAGGTCCGCGTCCAACTGCAACAAGTAACAAATCAGCAGAAACGGTTTCGCCAGATTCCAAGGTGATAGTCACGCTCTTGTCGTCTTGAGTTGCAGACTGGAATCGAACACCAGTTTTGAAATTAATTCCACGCTTGCGATATGCGCGTTCCATTGCCTTTGAAACCGCAGCATCTTCAGCTGGTACAAGTGTTGGTAGACCTTCAATGATGGTCACATCAACGCCGAACGATTTCCAAACGGAAGCGAATTCAACTCCGATAACTCCGCCACCAAGAATGATTACGCTCTGCGGAACATAATCAATTTGCAAGGCTTGATCACTGGTCATTACTCGACCAGAAATTTCCAATCCTGGAATTGATCGGGCGAACGAACCGGTTGCTAAAACAATATTCTTGCCTTCGTAGCGCTGACCATTTACTTCAACAGCATTTGGTGCCACTAGTTTTCCGGAACCTTCGACATAAGTAATGTCGCGACTCTTAACTAAACCTTGTAAACCTTTGTAAAGACGACCGATAACGCCATCTTTGTACTCATTGACTTTCGTCATGTCAATGCCATTAAACGTGCTGTGAACTCCGATGTGCTCACCTTCGCGAGCTGTGTCAGCAACTTCAGCAGCGTGGAGCAATGCCTTGGTTGGAATGCAACCACGGTGCAAGCAGGTGCCGCCCA
>JBEION010000145.1:0-3333 GCA_040377565.1 Candidatus Nanopelagicales bacterium
ATCAGGCCAATCATCGCAATGACCAAAAACTCTGTCCATCCGATATTCATAACCCGACTTTACTCCCCTAGTAGAAGTTAGTTCTGATCTGAACCCAGAGTTACTTCGATAACGCTGCCATCTTCAAGTGTTAATTCGACAACGTCACCTGGATTTTTTGCCCGGATTCTGACAACTAGCTCAGTGCCATCACTAACTTTGACGCCATCAATTTCAGTGATTACATCACCGGCTGCCAATTCCGTTTCCGAAGCTGGCCCACCTTCGACTACAGACTGGATCAATGCGCCTTGGCCTTCGTATGACATATCCAGTTGAACCCCAATTACTGGGTAACTAGAAGAACCTGTCTCAATTAATTCAGTTGCAACTCGTCGGGCTTGATTAATTGGAATCGCAAATCCAAGGCCAATACTTCCGCTTTGACCTGAAACTGCACTGCCCGTTGTTGCAATAGCTGAATTGATTCCAATCACTTCGCCACGAGAGTTAACTAATGGCCCGCCAGAGTTACCCGGATTAATTGCAGCATCGGTTTGGATTGCACTGATGAATGAAACGTCAGTGGCGTCACCTGCAGTTACCGGGCGGTTCAAAGCAGAAACAATGCCACTTGTGACAGTGCCCGTCAGACCCAATGGTGAACCAATCGCAATTGTGGCGTCACCAACAACAACATCGTCAGAGTCCCCAAGTGCGGCCACAGGCAAGTTTCCGCGATCAATTCGAAGAACTGCTAAGTCATACGATGCGTCAGTTCCAACAATCGTTGCGGTTTCTTGGGTTTGGTCTTGAAAAGTAACGGTGATGTCTTGCGATCCACCAGCACCATCAACTACGTGATTGTTTGTTAAAACGAAAGATTCATTTGCAGTGCTTCGGATAATGAATCCAGAACCTGTTCCAGAACCTTGGGTTGATGAAACATCAATGGAAACCACAACCGGCAAAACTGCTTGGGCAATTCCAGCAATGGAGTCATCGGCGCGCGGTGAAGTATCTCCGCTGGAGGCTGGAAGTGAGATCGACGGAGCTGGAGTGTTTCCAATCATGGAGGCACCCATGAAACCGATCATGCCCGCCAGTAGGCCACTGATTACACCAGCGATTATTGCTTTCTTTACGGCTGGTGAAGCGCTGCCTGCCGATTGCTCAGAGTACGAAACTGGGGGCGTGTAAACAAAAGTTGGGGTTGGTAGCGGAGCCACAGCCACCTGGGTTGCTTGCAAATTAGGCAGGTCTATAGATGAAGGTGTCTCGGGCAAGTTCTGTGGATCTTCCGGAGTCTGGGTCATGACCTAACTTTCTTGGTAACTCGGCGTTCTTTTGTATACCTCTATTCTCTCTGATGAATCCGACATCCTGCTCGCCGAACTCCCCTTCCCAGCCAGATCAGAGACAACCTCTGGCCAAAAATTGGCAGGACCTTAGCCAAATTCCACCGGTGGCCGTACGCTTACTTCATGGCACCAACAGATCCACGCATCCTGGCAATCCACCGCGCTTCTACTGACTATGCCGAAAGCTGGGCAGGTGAGGACGGAATCCGTTCCCATGCCCGTGCCAAGGCTGCTGAAATCGGCTGCGTCGCAATGGGGCCGGGCGCTGGAAGTATCGTCCGTACTTTAGCTGCGGCTATTGATGCCAAGAACGTGGTTGAAATTGGCACTGGCGCTGGCGTATCTGCACTTTGGCTTTTGGATGGAATGAATTCCGAAGGTGTTTTAACGAGCGTGGACGTTGAAGCTGAGCATCAGTTAATTGCCAAGGATGCAATCTCCCAAGCTGGAATTGCTCCTAACCGAGTTCGTTTGATTAATGGTCGAGCCGATGAAGTATTAGATCGTTTAACTGAATCGGCTTACGACATTGTTTTGATTGCCGGCAAACCACTCGAGCTGGCTGATCATATTTCACGGGCTTTGAATCTGTTGCGAAGTGGTGGACTGCTCATTATTGATCGCGCGCTTTGGAACGATAAATTAGCGGATCCAGCACAGCGGGATCCAGATACGGTTGCTATGCGCGGCGCAATCGAAGCGCTAGCTAGTAACGAAGATTTTGTTGGTTCATTGCTACCAGTTGGTGGCGGATTGTTAGTGGCTGTTAAAAAGTAGGCAGTGCCAGATTAGGCAGTGTTTGTTTAGGCAGTGTTTATTGATGCCGAGAAAATAGGTTTACCTATTTTTTCGGCATTGAACTTACTGTGTCTTTTAGAACTGCTCCAAGGTCTTTAACTTCCTGAGCATTAAGTTCAACTACCAAGCGTCCGCCGCCTTCAAGTGGAACTCGAAGGACATAGCCGCGACCTTCTTTTGGGCATTCCATTGGGCCGTCGCCTGTGCGTGGCTTCATAGCTGCCATTTTGGTCACCTTCCGATAAGTTTCGTGAATTACGCTTTGGTATCTCTATTATCCCTTAAAAACAGGTGGTTACGAAATCCGGACAATTGCTCAAAACCCTTGAAAATAATGGGGTTTTCAAAGGTCAAAACGACCTAAATGTGGAGCGGCTTTTAAAGCTTGCCTTGCTCGACTTGGCTAGCAAACTTTTCTAGTGACTTACGAACGCCGTAAACAAAACCAGGCTTAACAAAAAAGAATCCAACTTTGCCCAAAAGGCCAAGTGGTAGGTCTAAGTCCTCACTCCAAATGAATTTTGAAGTTGATTCACTAGTTGCTACAACTTCAAAAGTTCCAGTTCCGCGCACAACTCGACCAGTATGGTTCACATCGCAAAGCCTTGGTGGCTCCCAAGTGGTGATCTCCATGGTGTCCAGAAACCCAATGCGCCAAATTCCAGTGAAAGCTTCGATCTTTCCGCCCACACCTATTCCGTCACCATCTACTGGCCAAACTTTGGTACCTAGCATCCACTGACTTTGGGCTTGCCAGTTAGTTATGCCATCCCAAACTTTTTGTGCGGGAGCTTGAATCAAAACTTCTAACTTAATGTGTTCCATTAACCCTTTAGCCAATCAAATACGGTTTCTTCGCACTGCTTGAGTTGAGCAACAGAAACGTGTTCATTTCGCGAATGCGCTAAACCAGGATCCCCTGGACCAAGGTTTACTGCTGGCACACCCATTGCGGAGAATCTTGCAACATCAGTCCAACCAAACTTCGGTGCAACTTTTCCACCAACCCGAGAGACTAAATCCGCAAGCGCTGGGCGATCTAGTCCTGGCATCGCGCCCGGTGCGTTATCGACAAACTCAACAAGGAAGCCGTCAAAAACTTCTCGGATGTGCGCTTCGGCTTGGGCTCCACTGGTGCTTGGTGCGTATCGATAGTTAACTTCAACGGCTGCAGAATCTGGGATCACGTTTCCGG
>JBEION010000069.1:0-5150 GCA_040377565.1 Candidatus Nanopelagicales bacterium
AACCAAGATTTCGGTTAGCGATGGAAAAGTTTCTAGGAAGTGCAATACGACTGGAACTGAAACGTTGTACGGCAAGTTTGCAACTAAGTGAGTTGGGGCAACTGGCAGTTCAGTGATTCGCATTGCATCGGCATTGATAACCGTAAGGTTGTCCTTCAATTTTGGTGCGTGCAATTCAATGGTTGATGGCAATGCGCCAGCCAAAACTGGATCGATTTCAACAGCTAAAACTTTTGCCACGTTTGGAAGTAATGCCAGAGTCAAGGATCCAAGGCCTGGACCAATTTCGACTACAACATCTGATGCACTTACGTGCGCTTGAGTAACAATGCGCCGAACTGTATTTGGATCAATTACAAAGTTTTGTCCCAGCTTTTTTGTGGGAGTTGCATTCAATGACGCAGCAAGGGCGCGGATCTCGGTTGCACCAAGCAGCGTTGCTTCATTCGCTGTTGCTTCGGGGAACTCAGTCATTAAGTGGTTTAGTACCAGTTGCGATCGTAGAAGAAATCTAGAGCTTCACAAGGAGTGTCATAGCGATCCTCGATGTATTCCGCTCCCCATTTAATTTGAGTAGCTGGATTTGTCTTCCAGTCATCAGCAATGCTGGCCATCTTGCGACCTGGCAAACTTTGTGGAATGCCATAAGCACCGGTTACTGGGTTAGTCGCTTTGTGATTCCAGTTGCTCTCGCGGAACCATAAAGTTTCAAGGCAACCGTATTGCTTTTCGCCCCAACCAAATTCTTGGTTGATCCAAATTTTTGCAAATTCCTTATTGCCAGATTTAGTTCCAGTCTTACCTTCCGCAGTTGCCAGAGCCACGGCAATGTCAGTTGGGTCTCCGGTGCCGCGAATCACAATCTGTTCAACTGGTTCTGTGGTTACCACTCGTGCAATTTCAGTGCGGGAAACTTCGTTGCCATCGACCAATTTAACTTGATAAGAAATTTCAGCTAAGCCAGTTTCGCCAGCCTGCTTAACAATGTCTGTGCCAGCCGCAATCGTTGCGTCTTCGGTAGCAGAAGTAACAAATTCAATTTCAGTTTCTTCCGTTACTACGGTGTTACTGATCGTGTGGTTCTTAATGTCATAGGTAACAGTCGAGTCAATCGCCATAGCTGCAACGTCGATGTACGGCGGAGCTTGTTCTGAGCTGTTGGCAGCAGTAATTCCACCAGTTAGCAATACTGCGGCGCTGGCCACAATTGCTGATCTAAGTGGCACATTATGATTTTTCGGGCGGGCATGACGACCAGGCGCACGATGGCGACCACGTTGTGTCATAACTTCCCCGCTTCATTTCGTTTTCAAGCCCAATTAATTGGACAGAAACTCCACGTTATCCCGAACCTCCCCCATTAAGGCAAGTTCGGTTTTGTCAAAAGGGTCCAAAAACCCTTGCAGCGTTTGAAAAAAGAAGTTCACAAATTTCTTGCTCAGATTGGCCTCGAACTTCGCAAATTGCCCGAACTGTCCATGGGATGTTTGCTGAGGAATTTGCCTGTCCACGATTGGGTGCCGGGGTTAAAAACGGAGAATCTGTTTCTACCAAAAGCAAGTGGTCAGGAATTTCTAGGACCGCATCACGAAGTTGCTGGGCATTCTTGAAAGTAACTACCCCAGGAATGGACATGTACCAGCCTGCTTGGGCGCAAACCTTCGCCATCTCGGCATCGCCCGAGAAGCAATGGAACACTACGGTTTCCGGTGCGCCATAAGTTTCTAAGGTCTCGATCACATCTTTATGAGCATCTCGATCGTGGATTATTACTGGCTTACCCACTTCCCGAGCAATATCTATATGTGCCCGAAATGAGACGTGCTGAGCGGCGGCTTGAGATTCTTCGGTTCGGTAGTAATCCAAACCGGTCTCGCCTAATCCCCGAACTTGTGGCAGCTTTGCCAGTTCAGCAATTGCCAAGAGGGAGTTTTCCAAATCTGTGTCATGTGCTGCGGCGTTTGGGTGCAGTGCCACAGTTGCCCAAACATCTGAATGCTCGAGTGCAGTCTGGGCAGCCCACTTAGAACTAGCTACGTCACAGCCAACTTGAATCACTTTTGTGACATTTACTGACCGGGCTGCTGCCATCGCTTCGTTAACATCGGGCAACACATACTCGTCGTCAAAGTTAACGTCCATATGGCAGTGCGTATCCACTACTGGACCCGCCAATGGCAACGCGACCTTCACTGCACTCACTCCTATACGTTAGCGATGAGTTGGTAATCTAGTCTGGTCACAGGGCAGTTACGGGGTTGTCCAGTTCTACTGCAAGGGCAAATAAGTGATTCGTCGACTTCCAGGGCTTGATGGCTTACGTGGCATCGCAGTTTTGGCTGTCATTATTTATCACGCTGATGTTTCGCTACTTGTCGGCGGCTTTCTTGGCGTAGACGTTTTCTTCGTTTTATCCGGCTTCCTAATTACTTCGCTGTTGATCGAGGAATTAACCCGAACCAATACCGTTGATCGCGCGCGCTTTTATATCCGCCGCATCCGCCGCTTAATGCCGGCGCTATTCCTAGTTCTGTTCTTCAGTGTCTTGGTTTCGGGATTGTTTGTATTAGATGCGGCTTATCACGTTCGTCGCGACTTACCTTGGGCTATCACTTTTGTTTTGAACTGGTCTTATCTGTTTTTTGAGCAGTCTTACTTTGTAAACATTTCCCGGCCGCCACTATTGCAACATCTTTGGTCCCTTTCCGTAGAAGAACAGTTCTATGTAGTTTGGCCAATCATGTTGATTGCGCTTTACAAAGTAAAGATTGGCAAAATCACACCAAGAGCAAAGATCTTTATTGCATCTGCGGCGCTTGCAATTGCTTCAACGGCTTGGATGATTCACCTATCAGTATCAAATGGTTTTCCAATTCCAAATGATCCAAGTCGCGTCTACTTTGGAACTGACACCCATGCCATGGGATTGCTAGTTGGTTGCGCGGCAGCCGCGCTTTGGCGATCTGACCGACTCAATGAGCGATTAACTCCAGATCGCGCAGCTGCCATGAATGGTCTTGGTTTGCTTAGCCTTGCGGGCTTGGCATACTTTTTTGTTTTTGTTAGTGAACTAAATGAATTCCTTTACCGCGGTGGCTTCTTAGTACTTTCGCTTTTGACTGCAGTCCTTGTTGTGGTTGCTGCTCACCCAGGTTTGAAGTTTGGATCACGGTTAGGTAATCCAGTACTCAAGTGGTTTGGCGATCGCTCGTACGGAATCTATTTGTGGCATTGGCCAATTTTTGTTTTGATGCGATCGGGTATCGATATTCAATGGCCAGATCCGATTGCTTTTGCTGTCAAGATCGCAATTGTTTTGGTGATTTCCGATTTGTCATATCGATTTGTTGAATTGCCAATTCGTAAAGGTGCAATTGGTTCACGGTTAACGGTTTGGCGCGCAGCCGGAGTGCCACGCCCACAAGCCCGCACTCTAATGACTACGGCAGTAACCATTGCTGTGTTGTCAGCCAGCTTGGTTGGTATGTATCGAGTGCCGGCACCTGATGCTGGAAACTTAACTGGCATTGGTGGCATCACAGCAATTGATGAAGATCCGGTTGCGGTAGTTGAAGCGGTTGTGGCTCCTAACGCTGATCCACTGATCTCGGCGCAACAGGCAACCCAAGTTAGCAATGAAATTCAAGCAAGGATTCCGCCAGTAGTTTTCGGTGACTCTGTTGTTCTCGGTGCTCGGGAAAGTTTGAAAGCCGTGATGGGCGAGATTTCTATCGATGCCGCAGTTAGCCGCCAACCTGAAGAGATTGCCGAACGCATTAGAACCAGGCGTGATGAAAAACGTTTAGGTCCTGATGTAGTGATCCACATGGGTACCAATGGCATTGTGCAAGAAGAAGACTTAAAGCCAATCCTGGAAGAGTTAAGTGATCGCCGCCGAGTTGTTGTGGTAAATGTTCGGGTGCCAAGAGTTTGGATGAAACCAACTAACGAAATGATCGAATCACTTGTCGTTCAGTATCCAAATGTTCGATTAGCTAATTGGAACGCAGTTTCTAAAGGCAAGAAAGGTTACTTTGCCCCAGATGGTGTGCACCTGACTAAAAAGGGTGCAAAAGTTTTTGGAACTCTAGTGAATGAGACGCTACGCGGACCTTAAGTGTCCAAACTTAAATTGATTCTGGCTCTTCAATTCTTGGGAACATAGATTCACTCTTGGTGATTTTCACGCCAGGCTTTAACTGCCCCCAAGTAGCTACGTCGTTAAACGATTTCCCAATCCCTGATTCAGCCGCACCGATGTCACTCCAGAGTGCACTCATACTCTTTGGCATAATCGGCGAATACAGAATCGAAATTGCGCGCAGTGATTCACAAACTGTGTAAAGAATTGTGGCAAGGCGTAAGCGACTTTCGGCATCTTCGTTCTTTGCCAAAGTCCAAGGCTCTTGTTCCGTAACGTAAAGATTCACTGCGTCAACAAATTCTTTAACTGCAACGATTCCGGTCTGGAAATCAAAAGCTCGAATCGATACGTCTGCTTGGGCTGAAGTTTTCACCAATAGATCAGTCAAGACTTTCTCTGCCGCAGTTGATTCACCAGGTGCTGGTAACAGACCATCGAAGTTCTTAACAACCATTGCCTGCACGCGGCTGGCTAAGTTACCCAGACCGTTTGCAAGTTCTGAGGTGTATCGCGCAACCAAGTCTTCCCAAGAGAATGATCCGTCTTGGCCAAAGATAATTGCGCGCATGAAGTAATAGCGGAAGGCATCAGAACCAATTAAGTCGACGATGCTTTGTGGTGAGATTCCGGTGAGCTTGCTCTTGCTCATCTTTTCGCCACCAACTAACAACCAACCATGCGCGAATACACATTTAGGAAGCGGCAGATCAGCAGCCATCAACATTGCTGGCCAAATCACGGCGTGGAATCGAAGAATGTCTTTACCAACTAAGTGCACATCTGCTGGCCAAGTCTCGGCGAACTTCTTGGCGCCTTCGCTACCTGGCTCATCGCCTAGGCCAACTGCAGTTGCGTAGTTAAGCAGCGCATCGAACCAGACGTAAACAACTTGGGATGGATCCCACGGAACTTCAATTCCCCAGTCGAAAGTGGAACGAGAGATTGATAAGTCCTGAAGTCCCGATCGCAAGAACGACATAACTTCGTTGTAAGCAGACTCTGGTCG
>JBEION010000250.1:0-2103 GCA_040377565.1 Candidatus Nanopelagicales bacterium
ACCCATGAATGAGTACATGTCTTCGCGCCAACGGCCAAGTGTAATGCAAACTCCAGAATCTTTATCGAGCAATAGATTCTTGATATCTTCGGCTGTATTCAGTCGCTCTCGGTTATCTTCGACCGCTGCCATGCGGGCGTAAGAGCCTTCCGACCCGGTGTATTCCCGAGTGAATGCATGGTTGGTATGCCCAGATACTTCTGTATGAGTTGGCACATCAATCACTTTGTCCGCGGCTGCTTCAACCATGAACAAATCTTTGCTATCTAATACTGTGTAGTTTTGCCCAACGGCGTGCGGGATCTCGCGGATGTAGGCAATCGCATCAGCAGCGGTTGGTTGGTGCAAGGCACCGCGAGTAACAAAATCAACGGGCATCCCAGTCATGTTGGTGGCAAGATCCAAGGCGTTAACCACAACGATGACACCATTGGAGTTCATTCCCATCGTGGCAAGTGAACCTGGATAAGTTGCGGCAATCACGCCTAAACCTGACTTGTCCTTAACTCGCAAAACGGTTTGCAGACCATTGGTCCAATCTGGCAAGTCCATGTTTTGTCCAGCAGCTCGCGACCCCTCACGAGTTATGGCGATCGCAGTGCAACCCATGCCACCAGTTAGTGCCCAAGATTCATCCAACATTGAAAGCGCAGCCACTTGGTACCAGGGCATGTTTGCAGCTTCAGCCATTGCTTCTAGTTCTGCAACTAAGTCTGGACAATAACGCTCCGCAGTTTCCCAACCGCCAACTTCAGTCAATCTCTGCGCAAGATCCTCAGCATCAACATCGTTCTTGCTGAAGTGAAGTACCCATCTATTCCAAGCGGTTTCAAGAAGATCTGAAAGTTGCTCACCAAGTTGTGCGCCACGTTCCGCGCCTGACCCAGTTGCAGTGACAAGGTTTAACGCCATCACAAACTCCTAAAGCAAAAATGTGCGGGTGAGCGTCGCTGCGTTTTGGGGGTCACTCGTAATGTGCTGACCATTGAACGTTACGACATTTCCGGTGTGATCGACATGGATTTCGCCAAGAATTCCGTGCCGAATCATGTCTGAACTTCGAACGGTTCTGGTGTTCTTAACTGGAACACTTCGCCGGCGAGATAACGAAATGTCTGAATTGCTGTTGGTGAAGTGGACGCCTAGATCTTCAGCCGTAACTCCAAAGGCCCCAAATTGTGGACCAATTAGTAGTGGCTGCGCATTTGAAACGGTTGCACCTGGGTCACCAACTACACCCCAAGCTGGCAGGCCATTTTTAATGATCATGTTTGGCTTTGAAGCAAAAGTTGAATATGGCCAAAGCACAATGTCTGCCATCAGACCAATTTGTATAGAACCAATCTCATGAGACAAGCCGTGAACTAGAGCAGGGTTGGTTGTAATTTTTGCAACGTGCATCAAGACTCGGTCGTTGTTGATTGCAACATCATCAGCAGCGACGGAACCATCGAGTATTGCGTGATCGGCAAACATACTTGCCATTGCAAAAGTCTTACGCCAAGTGTCATCAACTCGGCCCATGCCCAGAGCATCAGAAGAAGTAACTGGAATTACACCCATATCGTGTAGACGATTCTCTGCTGCCATAGTTGCGTTGCGAACTCGATTACGAGCCATTTGAACGTCGCTTGGCAATTCTGGATTCATGCCGTGTGCAGAAATAATCATTGCCACGTGTTCATCCGCAGCATTGACACCATAGGCAAGTGTTGGATTTGTAGAAGATGCCAAAATGTTTTCGCGCCCGGCCATAGTCAATACATCGGGGGAGTGACCACCACCACATCCTTCAACATGGAAAGCATGAACTGCACGACCATCAACTACGTCAATAGTGTCAGCGACGCTGAGCATCTCATTTAGTCCATCAGTGTGCAGCGCGACAGCGACATCGAATTCATCAGCGAAAGTTAACGTGGTATCAATCGTGCGGGGATGAGCTCCGGTATCTTCGTGAATTTTGAATCCGCAAACTCCACCGGCAAGAGCTTCTTCAAGTGGCGCTCTAGTGGATCCGGCTGCGCGACCCAAGATGCCAACATTTAATGGCCAAGCACCATACATATTGTGGGCTTGTTCAAGGGCCCATTTTGAGCTAAC
>JBEION010000108.1:0-4075 GCA_040377565.1 Candidatus Nanopelagicales bacterium
ACTACGTTTCCATGTTCGTCAGCTAGGCACTGAGTCTCAACGTGACGTGGATTGTCTAGGTAACGTTCAACGAAACACTCGCCGCGACCAAACGCAGCAATAGCTTCACGCACAGCAGAATCAAAAAGTTCAGGAATTTCTTCTAGGTTGCGGGCAACTTTAAGTCCACGTCCACCGCCACCGAATGCAGCCTTGATCGCAATTGGCAGGCCATGCTTCTTAGCAAACGCAACAACTTCTTTACTGTCCTTAACTGGATCAGGAGTTCCTTGAACTTGCGGTGCGCCAGCCCGAGAAGCAATGTGGCGTGCCGAAACTTTGTCACCTAAATCGCGAATGGCTTGTGGCGGTGGGCCAATCCAAATCAAGCCGGCATCAATTACTGCTTGGGCAAATTCGGCATTCTCGGAAAGGAAACCATAACCAGGGTGAACTGCATTGGCTCCAGATTTCTTGGCTGCATCAATGAGTTTTTCAATTACTAGGTAGCTCTCAGCAGCGCTGCTGCCACCAAGGGCGAATGCTTCGTCAGCTGCTTTTACGTGCTGAGCATCACGATCAGGATCGGCATAAACTGCAACGCTGGCAATGCCAGAGTCAGCGCAGGCGCGGGCTACTCGAATCGCAATTTCGCCACGATTAGCAATTAGAACTTTTTCAATCTTGCGACTGGTGCCCACTTGAACTCCTAGAACGGCCTTTGGTCTCTCAAGTCTATAAGTCCCAAAGTTGGGTCCATTCAATGCTCATATCCTTGGCGAATTCTCGAAGTAAAGCCAAAGATATCCCGCCAACTGCTGGACTATCACCAGTCATTTTGGTTATGAAGGCTGCAGATTTACCTTCATGTGTAAAACCACCAGCTACTGACAGTGGTTCTCCCGTGTTTACATAGGCGGTGATTTCGGCATCAGAGATGTCTGCAAATTCCACTTCGGCGCCAGCTACACCACTTCTGACTTGCCCACTAACTAAATCCATAACCCAGTGACCGGTATGTAGGTATCCAGATTTTCCGCGCATGGCTTTCCAGCGAGCTATCGCAACATCAGGACTGCCAGGTTTACCAAATGATTGGCCATCAAACTCGAGCATTGAGTCCGCTGCAATCACCAAGAGATTTCGATTCTCGGTCACCGTTATTTCCTTGACCACCGCTTCACCTTTTGCGGTTGCTAGGGCTACACACAGATCAGCAGTATTGATCGGACTTAACTTTTTTGCGATTGCGTCTTCATCAACATGGCTCACTTGAACCAACGGCGTGATGCCAGCATTCACCAAAAGCGAATAACGAGATGTTGATGCTGAGGCAAGTAAAACAGTGCGAGACATTTATCTACTAACGCTAAAGATTTAGTATGGATGAGGCAGGGCCGAGCGGCGCCAAGTTCCTGCACCATGCTCAAATGATTTACGCACGCCCCGATGAGCAGCATTCCATTCCGGACGCAACTGCGAGCGCTTACTTGCCAAACTTGCAGCTGCTGCTTGCGCAGTAATCACCATGAGTACTGCAGCCAACTCTTCATCTGTTGGCTGGCCGCGTACAACTTTAATATCCTGACTCACAGTGGGATGTTTCCATGCTTCTTTGGAGGCAAAATTTGACGCTTGCCACGCAAGGAACGAAGTGCGCGAATTACCATTACGCGAGTTTCGCTCGGCACAATTACCCGGTCGATGTATCCACGCTCGGCTGCGATATATGGATTAGCAAACTTGTCGTCATATTCCTGAAGTAGACGTGCGCGCTCAGCTTCTGGATCTTTAGCATCAGCTAATTCCTTGCGGTAAAGCACGTTGACTGCACCTTGCGCACCCATAACAGCGATCTGAGCACTTGGCCAAGCCAAGTTAATGTCAGCACCAAGATGCTTTGATCCCATAACGTCGTAAGCGCCACCGTAAGCCTTGCGAGTAATGATTGTCACCAATGGGACAGTTGCTTCGGCGTAGGCATAAAGCAGTTTCGCACCGCGGCGGATGATGCCTTGCCATTCTTGATCGGTTCCAGGCAAGAATCCTGGAACGTCGACCAAAGTGATGACTGGAACATTGAATGCGTCACAAGTTCGGACGAATCGAGCAGCTTTTTCGCTGGCATCGATATCAAGCGTTCCTGCAAACTGCATTGGCTGACTCGCAACAACACCAACTGGGCGACCTTCGACGCGACCATATCCACAAATGATGTTTGGTGCGAATAGCGCTTGGGTTTCCAAGAACTCACCATCATCAACAATGGTCTCGATTACCTTATGCATGTCGTAAGGCTGATTTGGCGAATCCGGGATGATGGTGTCAAGCAACAAATCTGCTTCAGAGATTTCCAAGTCAGCTTCAATGTCTAGGTATGGAACTTCATCCATATTGTTGCTCGGTAAGAACGACAGAAGGTTCTTTACATATTCCAAAGCATCATCTTCATCTGATGCCATGTAGTGAGCTACACCTGATTTGGTGTTATGAGTACGAGCGCCACCTAAGTCCTCAAATGCCACTTCTTCACCAGTAACAGTCTTGATAACTTCAGGTCCTGTAATAAACATGTGTGAAGTTTGATCAACCATCACAATGAAGTCGGTTAAGGCAGGGGAGTAAACCGCGCCACCTGCACATGGGCCAAGCACTAAAGAAATTTGTGGGATAACACCAGATGCATGTGCATTGCGCTTAAAGATTTCGCCATATAGTCCAAGCGAGACAACACCTTCTTGAATGCGTGCGCCACCGGAATCGTTGATGCCGATCATTGGCACGCCAGTCTTAAGTGCCAAGTCCATTACCTTGCAAATTTTTTCACCGAAGACTTCACCAAGTGAGCCACCGAAAACTGTGAAGTCTTGCGCAAACACACAGACCTGGCGACCATCAATAGTTCCGTAACCGGTAATTACGCCATCACCGTAAGGACGGGATTTTTCCATGCCAAAGTTATGGGAACGATGTCGAGCTAAGCCATCGATTTGCTGGAACGAACCATCATCCAAAAGTCGCTCAATCCGCTCCATTGCGGTTAGCTTGCCGCGGGCATGCTGCTTGTCTACGGCCTCAGAACGGCGGTTGGCTGCATCGTTGCGACGCTCCTCGAGATCTGCGATCTTTCCAGCAGTTGTATGGATGTCGATCCCATTCTTTGCGGTTTCGGCGCTCACTGGTTCCTCCGTACTAGTCCTTCGCCTACCCTAGCGATGTGGATATAAAAGATGTGAAACGCGGGCGTCCAGCGCTTGATCCTGATCTCATATTAAGTGAGTTAGCCAAGACTTCCTCGAAATGGCTCGATATCAAGGTCTTTGCCCAAGTTGAGTCAACTAATGACCTTGCCATTTCACAGTTATCTAACAACCCCAACGAATCAGTGTTCGCAATTACAGCAGACGAACAACTCAAAGGCCGTGGCCGATTGCAGCGTGAATGGCATAGTCCATTTGGCGCAGGTATTGCACTGAGCGTTGCTGTCCCCACAAAAGTATTCAGTTGTGAAGTGTCAGCAATCCCACTCCTAGTTGGAATCGCAGCCAACAATTGCCTTAAGAATTTGGACGCCAATGCCAAGTTAAAGTGGCCAAATGATTTGATGATTGAAGTTGGTTCTGCAGAACTTAAAAAGATTGGCGGGATTCTGGTTCAACGCCAAGGCGATCATGTAGTTATTGGAATCGGAATTAACACTGATCTTGAAGTTGACGAGTTACCGACTGAAGCAGCAACTTCACTTTCATTGCTTGATATCAACACTTCTCGAGAAACTCTGATTGCTGCGCTATTGGTTGAGCTCGAAAAAGTTACCAAGTTAACGTCTGAAGATTGGTTGCCTCTCTATATAAATGACAGCTCTACGATTGGAACCCAGGTTTCCGTTGCTCGTAAATCAGAGTCAATCGTTACCGGAATTGCTGTCGCAGTATTGAAATCAGGTGAACTGTTGCTTGATACTGCTGATGGGCAGATTGAGATTACGTCTGGGGATGTACTGCAAGTAAGACCAACCCTGCGCTAGGACACTAAACTTCGGAGTGTGACGCGGATTTTGGTAGTTGAGGATGATCTAGAGATCGCCGGACCATTG
>JBEION010000026.1:0-8449 GCA_040377565.1 Candidatus Nanopelagicales bacterium
AAACTGCATCCGGACTTAGCTCCGTTGTCTTGGCTAGTTGGTACCTGGGTTGGGGTGGGCGTAGTTGGTTACCCATCCATGGAGTCTGATATTCAAGTTGGCCAGGAACTAAGTATTCACTCTGATGGTCGACCATTTTTGATTCACTGGTCGCGCACTTGGGAACTTGATGATGAGGGTGAACGAGTTCGCCCGCTCGCTTTGGAAAGTGGATTCTGGCGCCCACGACCAGACAATGAAGTTGAATTGCTTCTCGCGCATCCAACTGGATTTCTAGAATCTTGGTTTGGCAAAGTCACAATTACAGGTTTAGAAAATGCTCAGATCACTGGTGCTCGCGTTGAGTTAAAGACGGACGCAGTATTGCGCACGGCATCGGCAAAGCAAGTTGATTCTGGTGAACGCATTTACGGTTTAGTCGATGGCAACATCGGTTGGGTTTACGACATGGCCGCTGAAGGTCATGCGATGAAATCACACGCTTCATTCCATCTAACAAAGGCGATGACACCATGAGCAACGAATGGGATGACGTCTTACGCGATCAGGGTTATCGAATCACCCCGCAGCGCCAGTTAGTTCTGGAAGCTGTTAACACCTTGGGTCACGCAACCCCAGAAGAACTTTTGTCTGAAGTGCAAAAAACTGCAGCTGCGGTAAACCTTTCAACGATCTACCGAACTTTAGAAGTTTTGGAACAAGTTGGTTTGGTTACTCATGCCCACATTGGTCACGGCGCACCGACATATCATTCGGTTGATAACGATGCCCACATCCACTTAGTTTGTGACACTTGCCAAGGCGTGCAATCGATTCCGGCCGATGCTGCGGAATTATTTGTCCAGATGCTCCGCGAGAAAGCTGGGTTTGAGACCGACGTGGCACACGTTTCGGTTCATGGCCAGTGCGCATCCTGCATGGATCGCCAAAAGCTGCTTTAGCCCTTAGCAATAAAGGTTTCCAGTACGCATTAACTGCGAGAGAATGTTGTTATGACCGCTATTCCGCACATGGATGACACCAGCATTGATGCTGGTGTGCCCTGGCATTTCGGAGAGCCTTTCAAGGAACAGCGTGAGTTAGTTGCTGGACGTGGCCGAGTAGATCTTTCGCATCGCGGGGTAGTGACTGTCAGTGGTCCCGATCGTAAATCTTGGATGCATTCCATCACCACTCAAGATTTTGAATCACCTGTTGCGCATCTAACTTCATTGATTTTGTCTCCTCATGGTCACATCGAACATGACATTCACGTAGCTGAACATAACGAGACAATTTGGATCAGTTGTGAGCCAGGAACTGTCAATGACTTAATCAACTATTTAGAGTCCATGAAGTTCATGCTTCGAGTAGAAGTTAAAGACGTTTCTGATGACATCGCAATCGTTGGTGCACCGGGCTGGATCGAATCTGACAAGTATCCGGCTTGGCATTCATCTGAAGCGTTTGTGAACGGCTCAGCGGCAAGTGACAAGTATGTTGCTACCCGTCCGGCCGACTGGAAAGTCAGCGAACTTTTTGTGCCACGCGCTGAACTTGAACAAGTTTTAAATCAAGAAACTCGAGTGGGAACTTGGGCTTGGGAAGCGCATCGAATTCGCGCAGGTGTGCCACGCCTTAACTTTGAAACTGATCACAAAACGATTCCACATGAAGTGGGCTTGATCGGTTCTTCGGTTCATTTGAATAAGGGTTGTTATCGAGGCCAAGAGACTGTTGCTCGGGTTTACAACTTGGGTAAACCACCGCGTCGCATTGTGCAGCTTGAGTTGGATGGTTCAACTAACGACCTGCCAGCTATTGGTGATGCAGTTTTGTTGGATGGCAAAGAAGTTGGCCGAGTAACTTCGGTGACCCAGGATTATGAAAGCGGTCCGCTGGCCCTTGCTGTCATTAAGCGCTCGGTTCCAACTGACGCTGTTCTAACCGCTGGCACTGTTGCTGCCAGTCAAACCGTAATTGTTGAGTAACTAAACCTCAAGCGTGACAGTCATTGGGCCGTCACAAACTGCACTGATTCGCATGTCAGCACCAAACTTTCCGGTTTCAACTTGAGCACCAAGATCACGTAATGCCTCAACTACGTTTTCAACTAATGGCTCAGCTTGCGGACCACGTGCTGCTTGCTGCCAAGTAGGACGGCGACCATTCGAGGTGTCAGCGAAGAGCGTGAATTGACTGATAGCCAAGATCGGCAAACTAGCGTCAGCCGCGGCTACTTCAACAGAATCTGAGTTAACAGATTTACCGGCTGCCTTCAAAGCTGCAGATTCAAAGATTCGTAACTTCCAAATCTTGTCTGCCAGGACTGCGCATTTGCTTTCATCATCATCGACACTTACGCCAATCAGGACAAGTAGTCCAGGCCCTTCAAAGGCACCAATAGTTTGGCCTTCGACAACGACACTGGCACCATCAACTCTTTGAACAACTGCACGCATACTGACATTCTGCCGTGCTTTATCGGCAGTTCGCATTAGGTGTCCAATACTCAAACGTGGAACTATAGGGGAGTGTCAGTTCCTGTTGCTTATGTAGTCCGAAGTGGTCTTGTTGAAGGCGCACACTTTGGCAGTGCGGTTGTTGTCGACGCCCAAGGCAAAGTTGAGTGGTCAATTGGCGATGTTTCAACGGCAATGTTTCCTAGATCCTCAAGCAAATTGATGCAGGGTTTGGCCATGGTTAGAAATGGTTTGCCGCTTAAGGACGAATTACTTGCCCTGGCTTGTGCATCCCATAGCGGAGAAGACTTTCATTTAGCTGGAGTTCAAGACATCTTGAATGCCGCAAATCTGGATACTTCAGCGTTGCAATGTCCGGTGGACTGGCCGCTTGATGAAATCGAACGCGATACTTTGCTGGCTGCTGGTCTTGGTAAGTCATCCTCTTACATGAATTGCAGTGGCAAACATTCAGCAATGCTGTTTACTTGTGTACTCAATGGCTGGGATACCGATACCTACTTGAAGGCAACACACCCTTTGCAATTAGCGTGCAAAGAAACGATCGAAGAAATCACTGGCGAGAAAGTTGAACACATCGGTGTTGATGGCTGTGGCGCACCACTAATGTCGACCACGTTGGTTGGCCTAGCTCGCGCATTCTCGAAATTTGCTGGTCCAGCTGCAGATGCCGAGCAAAAAAAGATTGCCGATGCAATTCGGGCTAATCCTGAATATCTTGGCGGCACTCGTCGTGATGTAACAAAACTTATGCAAGGAGTGCCGAGCCTGGTAGCTAAAGATGGCGCTGAAGCCGTTTATGGAGTGGGTCTAGGCGATGGCCGAGCACTTGCCCTAAAGATTGAAGATGGTGCGGACCGCGCTCGAATCGTGGTCGCTATGTCAATCTTGCAAAATGTTATGGGTGTTGTGTCCCAAGAAGTTGAAAGGCAACTGGACAGCCAGGAACTATTTGGCGGCGGCGTTCACGTTGGAAAAGTAATTCCGGCGTTTTCGGTTTAGTTAACAAGCCTGACTCATCCAAATCGGGCAATATCTGCTTTCTCTTCGACTGCTTGCTCGCGCCTAAGACAGATTGAGCCATTTGCTTAATACCTTAAATATGTGACCGGCGTTGTGCACCCAGTAGGGCCAGAAGAACCAGTGGTCTATTGGCGACGACGTCTAATGTTTGGACTTGCCGCTTTAGTTACTTTGATCGTTCTGGTTCGCAGCTTTACTGGCAGTGAAGATCCCGTTCCAGTTGCAGCGTCGGTAGCGCCAACTGCCGAAGCAGTAGTCGCTGCGCCGATCCCAACTGTTGTAGCGGCCTCACCAACTCCAGAGATTCTGCAGCCAACTGCGCAACCAACCGTGCCTGCAGTCGCCGAGGGTGAATGCTCTGATGCTGACACTTCAGTGCGAGTTGAAGTAGATAGAGAAACCACCGCAGTCGGCGAAGGTGTTCACATCAACATGGTTGTGAAGAATATCTCGGCAAAAACTTGCAAGCGCGATGTTGGCAGTGGCGCAAATGAAGTCACAGTAATCTCTGGCCCCGCATTAATTTGGTCAACTGATCATTGCAATCCAAATACCGACAAGGACTTAGTTGAACTTGCCCCGGGACAGGAGTGGAGTGTGAAAGTTGTTTGGATTGGCAAGCAAACTTCAACAGGTTGCAAAGTTACCAACATGGCTGATCCAGGTGCTTATTGGGCGCACGGCAGAAACTCCAGCCTCAATAGTGATGGCGTTAAGTTCGTAGTTCAGTAGTTAACTGGAATTAAACGTAGCGCTCAAGCAAGCTAGCTTCGGCAACGCGAGACAAGTTTTCCCGAATCGCCCTAGCGCGAGTTTCACCAACACCTTCAACATCACGAAGTTCTTCAGCAGATGCGGACAGCAAGTGCTGAAGGCTGCCGAAGTGTTGAATCAAGTTTTCAAAAATCTGTTCTGGAAGTCTTGGCACCTTTGCAAGCAACCTGAATCCCCGTGGATGCACGGTGTTATCTAGGGATTCAGTATCGCTAGGCAGCCCAATAACTTCCGCAATATTTGAAACATCCAAGAGCGAAGCAGCATCAATCGCAGCAATTCCATCCAGAATTCCCTCGGCTTTATTGGCTTTCCGGCCACCTGTTGGCATGTAGTCACGAATGATAAAGCCAAGATCAGCAGCAGTTCCAGAGACTAACTCTTCTAGCTGTAGCGAAAGTAAACGACCGTCAGTTCCAAGTTCAACAACGTACGCAGAAATTTCACTCGAAATTCGTCGCACCATTTCGTGGCGCTGCACCACGGTTGCTACATCACGAGTTGTAACCAAATCTTCAATTTCCATTGTGGAAAGTGAACCGGCAACTTCATCGAGTCGAGCTCGGTAACGCTCCAAGGTAGCTAACGCTTGATTTGCCTTGGAAAGAATAGTTGCGGAATCTTCTAGCACGTAACGTCGACCATCAAGGTAAAGCGCAATGATTCGCATTGACTTACTGACACTAATCACTGGCAAGTTTGATTGCCGTGAAACACGATCAGCAGTGCGGTGGCGAGTGCCTTGTTCATTTGTTGGAATCGAAGGATCAGGTAGCAATTGAACTGCAGCTGAAACAATTTTGGTTGCATCTCGATCGCAAACAACGGCGCCGTCCATTTTTGCAAGTTCGCGAAGTCGAGTTGCAGTGAAGTCAATGTTTACATCGAACCCACCGCTACTAATTGTGTTAATGATTCGGTCTTGACCCAACACGATTAGCGCACCGGTGTTGCCTCGCAGGATTCTTTCTAAGCCGTCACGCAATTCCGTGCCGGGGGCAACTTGTGCCAAAACAGATCTCAATAATTCAGCAGAGTTAACTTGCTCTTTGGTTGCCACGAAGGTTCTTTCTCACTGGAGTTGTGTTGAGTCTACGACCGAACTCAAGAAATTTACAGGATTGGCAAAGAATTTAGATTGCGTTTACCGCATCGGTTAGCGAGCCGACCTCGATCAATCGAAGTCCTCTGACCCCTGATGGCAGTCGGGTGCTTTTTGGCACCAGCGCAGTTTTGAATCCGATCCGGGCAGCTTCGCTCAAACGCTGATTCATGCCCGGGACTGGTCGTACGTCACCGCTTAAAGCAACTTCACCAATGGCAACTAGGTCAATTGGCAAAGCAGAATCGCGGGCCGCCGAGGTAATGGCCAAACACATGGCCAAGTCTGCACCTGGATCTGAGATCTTGGCACCTGCGACAGTGGCCAAATAGACGTCCTTGTCCCAGAGCTTTAGCCGAGCTGCCCGCTCAGTCACTGCAATCAGCATGGCTGCCCGAGCGTTATCAAATCCCGTGGTTCGACGCATTGGGTTATTTCCCGGGCTGGTTGTAGTCAGAGCCTGGACTTCTACTAGCAAGGCACGGCGACCTTCGAGGGTGATGGCGATGCAAGTTCCAGGGATGGCTTGGTCTCGTTGGGATCTAAACAGGGCAGACGGGTCAGTAACTTGTCGCAGGCCATCGTCGGCTTGTTCGAAACAGGCAACCTCATCTGCAGGCCCGTATCGATTCTTGTTCGCGCGTAGTAATCGAAGTGGAGTTCCGCGATCACCTTCAAAAGTTAGAACGGTATCGACCAGGTGCTCGAGTGAGCGAGGTCCGGCAACTGAGTTGTCGCGCGTGGACTGACCAATTAGCAATAGCGGCATCCGACGACCTTTAGCTGCGCGAGTTAAAACCTGAGTAACTTCATGCACTTGGGCGACGCCGCCAGCGCGGCCATCTAGTTCTGCTGATGCAATCGTTTGCACGCTGTCAACAATTAGTAAGTCGGGATCTACGTCTTCAACGTGTCCAAGCAGAACTGCTAAGTCAGTTTCATCAGCGATAAGTAATGTGTCTGCATTAACTCCGATGCGTCTGGCCCGGATTCCAATTTGTTCAGCGGATTCTTCACCTGAGATGTATAAAACTTTTCGTGGTTTGCCAGATGCGCGGGCAAACTTATCGGCGGCTTCAAGTAACAGAGTGGATTTTCCAACACCAGGCTCGCCAGCTAGCAAGACGCATTGGCCAGCAACTAATCCACCACCAAGTACGCGATCAAATTCTTCGATTCCAGTTGAGGTTCGCTCAACTTCGCCAAGTGGAATTTCTTTTACCGGCCGAGCCGGCTTTCCAGGTGCCACACCCGCAGTTGAAGTTCGCAATCCAGCACTACTTGCCGCAACTGAAGATTCGGTAACTGAACTCCAAGCTTGGCATTCGGGGCATCGACCAACCCATTTGTGGCCAGTCCACCCACACTCGGTGCACTTATATGATGCGCGAACTGCTTTAGCCATGACCTTAGGTTACGCGCCCACACCGACAGCCGTACCTTTTGGTGCGGTATTGGTGAACTTAATCGGCTGTGAATAGGTACTTAGGATTTAGGCGTTGCTGGGTGAATAGCTAGGTACTTGATGGCGCGAGTGTTATCTGATGCGCGTGCTGCAGCAATCATTTCTTCGCGTGCCGCGCAGTGCTCTGCCAATATCTTGTAAGCCTTCTTGCCCATCAAGGCAGTTAGCTCTGGTTCGTAGGACTGATAAACCGCGCGAGCTCCAACATGAGCTTCAGTTGCTGTAGTGCAGTACCAATCCAAATCTTCGCCGCCAGGACCCCAACCACGTCGGTTGTACTCTTCAATTCCAATAACGATGATGTCAACGTCATCCGGACGCTTAACTTCTTCAAACGTGCGGCGAATTGGAAGTTCCCAACAAACTTGTGGCTTTGTCACTAACGGATTGACGCCAAGTTGACCAGCCAAGATGTGAAGTGAGCAGCCGTCTCCACCTTCGAAGCCATTTCGATTGTGGAAGATGCATGCACCGTTGTAGGCACGGGTTTTCTTTGCGCCATCGTCATCTTTTTCAAACATGCCGTTTTTGTGACCCTCTTTATGGTTCTGCCAAATATCAGGAGTCAACATAGCGGCATATTTCTTGGTGTTCTTTAAATCTTCTTTGTCGGCAATGTGAGCGCCTAGGTTGCAACAACCAACGTCAGGATTTTCCTTATCGATTCCTTTGCAACCATTTCCCCAGATACAAGTCCAGCGACTTGTTAACCAGGTCAGATCGCAACGATACAAATTAGTGTCATCCTCGGGATCAACAAACTCGACCCACGCGCGAGGGAAATCTTGATTCTTTTCAACCACGGATAAATCCTAATGTGTAGTCGAGCGCTTCCGTGCACAGCACCTCGGTCACTAGTACTGTTTCCAGTATGCGAATGGGAGTGTTAGACGTTGGTTCAAACACTGTTCACCTTTTGATCGTCGACGCTCATGCTGGAGCGGCTCCAATTCCAGCAATGTCCCAGAAGTATGAACTTCGATTAGCGGAGCAACTCAAAGATGATGGCGACCTTAAGAAGTCTTCAGTTAAGTCTTTGATTGAGGTTTTGCAGGAATGTAACAAATTCATTGAAGAACATGACTGCGACGAGCTCTTAGCATTTGCCACTTCGGCAATCCGAGAATCAAAAAATTCAGATGCCGTCCTGGAGAAGATAAAGACAGAAACTGGAATCGATTTACAAGTTCTTGATGGTGAACATGAGGCGATTCTGACATTCCTTGCGGTTCGTCGTTGGTTTGGCTGGTCCTCAGGACGACTGTTGGTGGCAGATATCGGCGGCGGATCATTTGAAGTTGCAATTGGAACCGACGAACATCCAGAGCTTGCAATGTCTACACCGCTAGGTGCGGGTCGACTAACTCGCGACTTCTTCACAAAAGAAGTTCCAAGTGCCGATGAAGTTAAGGCCTTGCGCAAGCACATCAAGAAGACTCTAGAGACTGAGTTTGCCCACCTGCTCGACAGTGAATTTGATCATGCCGTGGCTACGAGTAAAACATTTAGACAACTTGCACGCCTTGGTGGCGCAGCTCCATCAAGTGAAGGCCAGCGAGTACAGCGTGAATTATCGCTAGAAGATTTGAATGATTGGGTACCAAGAATTTCGGAAATGAATTA
>JBEION010000144.1:0-3345 GCA_040377565.1 Candidatus Nanopelagicales bacterium
ACCAGCATGTCCAATAGGTGTTTGCTCTTGCGTAACAATTTCAGTGCCGCGGTTAAGCAGTACAGCTTCCCCGTGATCAAAACCATATAGATGTATCTTGCGATAGAACTTAACAATTTCACCTGCTGGATTTATCAGTACAGCGGTGTTTGCCATGCCGCCATCAGCAAGGCGTTCAACAAATGAGCCGCCATGTAACCAAAAATTTCCAGCCTTGGCTCGGGCCTGCAATGCAGTGACGAGTTCGCCATCACGTGGCTGGGCATAACTCTCTAATGCGCCTGAGTTGAAGGCTCCAATAATCCAAAGTTCCGGAAGAACTACGAGATCGCATTTACCTGTTTGTTGATCTACTAAATCCAGGACTCTGGGAACTCGCGCTTCTGGAGTTTCCGAATCACTGACATCAACTTGAAGTAATGCGACTTTGCTCATGCTGAAATCCTAACGACCGAGGTCATTTGATTCGCCTACTGCTCAATAGAGCTTGGTTCCTCTATAGATAGCGCCTCGGTTGGCTCTGGTGTCGCAATAGATGTTGGAGAAACTTCTGGCTCCGGAGTAACTGATAGTTCAGGCTGTGGGGCTAATGAAGGCTCTGGTGAAACGCTGACCACTGGAGTTGGGGAAACATCTGGCAACACAACTGGCTCAGGGTTCTGAGTAAGTGCACGAATTTCTGTGGCAGGAATCGCTGAAACCACCGAAGGCGTTGGAGTCGGATTGGCATTAGCGAATACCACGTCAGTTTCATCAGACTTCGGTGCTGGAACCAATGCAACCGGGACTGAGGTCTCGGGCAAATTTAGTGTGGAAAAGAATGCGCCAGCTGTTCCAAGTGAACTGCTGGATCCCTCATTTAATACAGATGAAAACAGAGACCCAGCCGAGGAGCCGCCCACAACCAAAGTCGTTAGCAAAGCTGCTGTGAGTTTTGAGGAAGTTTTCACATTACAAATCTACCCCTTTTTGCGCCAACTTCCAGTGACCGATATCCAAGAAACGTACAAGTCAGGCTTAGGAGTTCATTTTCCGCTGATTTCAGAGGAAAATAGAGGCATGCACATTCTCTTGGTAGAAGATGATCCATCTGTTGCTGCCAGCGTGATCGATGGCTTGGTCAATGCCAGCATGGATGTTAAGCATGTCTCAAATGGCGCCGAGGCCATCTCGTTAGCGCTGTCAGAAAACTTCGACCTGATTCTTCTTGACCTTGGTTTACCAGATATGGATGGCCAAGATGTTTGCCGTTCCGTTCGCCAAAAATCCACGACACCAATCATTGTTTTATCGGCCCGTAGTGACGAAATTGATCGAGTCCTAGCTTTGGAGTTTGGTGCTGACGATTACATGGTCAAGCCATTTGGAATGCGAGAGTTAGTTGCGCGGATCCGGGCCGTTGCTCGCCGTGCTGGGCCTGCTGATACTGCTACCCCAGCTGCAACGCAAGACATCGGTCCACTAAGTATTGATCGTCGAACGCAAAAAGTTTTTGTTAATGGCCAAGATGTTTACCTAACCCCGAAAGAATTTGGATTGCTTGCTTATTTAGCAACAGATCCAGGTGCGGTCTATCGCAGGAATGACATCATGAGTGAAGTTTGGGACACCAATTGGTATGGCACAACGAAAACTGTTGATGCTCACGTTGCTGCTCTTCGCAAGAAACTTGGTAACCAAGAATGGATTGAAGCCGTACGCGGTGTTGGATTCAGGCTCGGAGTCCCTGACTCGTGAAGTGGAGACTCGTAGCAGCTCTTCTTGGATTATCTGTAGTGGTCTTGCTTGCGCATGATCTTCCTTTAATCAACTACTTAAGAGCTGTCGAGAAAGAGAGAGTTACAACTGCTTTAGAACGAGACAGTTTCATAATTGCTGGCCGAGCAGAACCTGTTACTCAAGATGGCTCTGAGGAAAGTATTAAATACATTGAAAAGGCAATTGCCGAATACAGTGAGCAGAGCGGATCTCGGGTAATTGTTACTGATGACAAAGGTATAGCGATCGTTGTTTCTAATGGTGCAGACACCGTTGGAAATTCATATCTAGATCGACCAGAAATTCAAAAAGCCTTGGCAGGTGAGGTTTCATCTGGTCGAAAATTTTCTACTCTGCTAAATCAAGAAATCATTTTCGTGTCAGTACCAATTCTCAGTGGCGACAAAACACTTGGCTCGGTAACGCTTACCTTTCCGGCAACTGTTGTAGATGATGCGGTCAGCGATCGACTTCGCGGAATCTCAGCGGTTGCTGGTGTAACACTTTTGATCTCAGCTCTCGTGGCTCTGCTTCTTGCACTTGGTGTTACGCGAAGATTGACCAAGCTACGGAACGTGACCGAAGAGTTCGCTAAGGGCAACTACAAAGTTCGGGCGGAGATCGAAGGTGGAGCTCCAGAAATTAGATCTCTGTCAAGAAGTTTTAATGCCATGGCTGATCAGCTAGACCGATTAATTGCTCAACAAAAAGCTTTCGCAGGCGATGCATCTCATCAACTACGAACCCCACTTACCGCATTGCAACTTCGACTAGAGCGAGCAACTGAGATGCTCGGAACTGATCCTGCAGGCGCAGCAGAGCGAATTGAAGCCGCAATGGTCGAGGCTGACCGCTTGCAGCGACTCGTTGAGGGCTTACTTGTGTTGAGTCGCTCTGAGAATGCAGACAAGATCACCCGCGACATCTGCGATTCAGCGCAGATTGCTCGGGAGCGTATCCAGAATTGGGAAGCATTGGCGAGTGAGCAGAATGTTTCACTACAGATCAATGTCCCTGAGCACGCAATGATTGCTGCAATTCCAGGAGCTGTGGAACAGGTTATTGATAACTACATTGACAACGCACTTGAGATTGTGCCATCGAACTCGACCATTACCGTGGAAATAACAGCAGATTCAGAGTTCACAAAAATTTCTGTGATTGACGAAGGGCCAGGAATTCCAGAAGCTGACATTGCTAAAGCGTTCAATCGTTTTTGGCGAGCCCGAAGTGATACTCATGGCTCTGGCTTAGGACTTGCAATCGTTGATCGCCTAGCCACAGCCAGTGGTGGTCGAGCTGAATTAGTTAACTTAAGTCCAAGCGGCTTAAGCGCTGACGCATACTTCCCTACTGCTTAAGCGCGGGTTCCATTTATTGAGTCTCGGTCGTTTGGTGGTTCTTTCAACAGACAGATTCGCTCTAGCCAAACGGCAACTATCGCCGTTAACAAACTTGCAACTGCAGTGACTGCGGAAATTCGAATTCGATCAGTACCGGCGCTGGAGTAATCAGCAACAATGTTGGCCAGAAGTACACCTACATAGAAACCGAATGCCAGACATCCAACGCGGGATGCCGACATCG